>JAJNQF010000048.1 GCA_021154945.1 Sphingomonas sp. | reverse complement strand
ATCCTTTAACAACGTCCCCAAACTGGGCCCCGGCCTCCGCCGGGGTGGTGTTCTCTCCAGAGCGGCGGAACTTCCATGCCCCGCCGCCGCCCAGTCAGATCCGCTTCGTGCCCGGGTATGCGAACAGCACGTCTGCGTCCGCGCTGGTCGACACCGTCTCGCTGCCGGTCATCGTGGCGCATTCACCCGCCTTGAACGCCACCCCTGCGACGTCGCCCGAGCCGGTGATCGGGATCACCCAGCCGGTCGTGCCCTCGGGAAGGTTGACGACATGGTCGCCGCCCTTCCAGCGTTCGAGCACGAATTTCGGTCCCTCGACCATGATCGTACGGCCGGTCTCGATCTCGATCGGCGGTGCGACGGGAACGTACGGGTTCGGGTCGGCGACTTCGACGCCATCGTCGAGGTGAAGCTCGCGGTCGCTGCCGTAGTCGTAGAGGCGATAGGTGGTCTCGGAATTCTGCTGGACCTCGATCACGGTCAGGCCGCCGCCGATCGCGTGGATCGTGTCGGACGCGCAGTACATGAAGTCGCCCGGCTTGACCGGCTTCCAGTCGAGCTTGTCCTCGATCGTGCCGTCGATCGCCGAGGCGCGCAGTTCGTCCTTCGACATCGGCTGCTTCGTGCCGACCGCGATCGTCGAGTCGGGCTCGGCGGCGAGGATCGTCCAGCACTCGTCCTTGCCGCGCGGCAGGCCGCGCTCGTGCGCCTGGTCGTCGTCGGGATGGACCTGGACCGACAGCTTCTGCGACGTGAACAGGTATTTGATCAGCAGGTCGGGCGTCGTGTTGCCGGGCTCCTGGAACCAGACTTCACCGATTGGCGGCGAGCCCGCGGCCGGATCCTCGAAACCAGGCCAGAGCGTGTCGCGACCCCAGGGCTTTTCGACGCGGTGGGTGTGCAACAATGTGGCCGGCATGACATGATCCTCGACGTGAATGACGCAATGGGAATGGAGCGCCAACGCACGACTATTGCCGTGTGATCCGGCCGGCGGAAAGGCCCAATGCGGGTATGGCGAAAGGGATTGTTCGCCAAGCCCCGCATACGCTAAGGACAACGCCAATGCGTATCCCCCAGTCTCGTGCCCTCGCGGTCACGCTCATCGCCGCGCTTGCGCTCCCCATGGCCGGTTGTGCGAGCGGTCGCGCGTCCAAGGGCGACCTGCCCTATGTCGCGCGCGACGTGGGCACGCTGTATTCGACCGCCAAGGCGCGGCTCGACCAGGGACGCTACAAGGAAGCAGCCCAGCTGTTCGACGAGGTCGAGCGCCAGCATCCCTATTCGATCTGGGCACGCCGCGCGCAGATCATGTCGGCGTTCAGCTATTACCTCGCCAAGGACTACACCGCGTCGATCAGCTCGGCGCAGCGCTTCCTCGCGGTGCATCCGGGTAACCGCGACGCGCCTTACGCCTATTACCTGATCGCGCTCGGCTATTACGAGCAGATCACCGACGTCACGCGCGACCAGAAGATCACGCGGCAGGCGCTCGACTCGCTCGGCGAGCTGATGCGGCGCTATCCGAACACGCGCTATGCGTCGGATGCACGCCTCAAGATCGATCTGGTCAACGACCATCTCGCCGGCAAGGAGATGGAGATCGGGCGCTTCTACGAGACGCGCGGCCAGTGGCTCGCGGCGAACGGCAGGTTCCGCACGGTGATCGACAAGTTCCAGCAGACGACGCACACGCCCGAGGCGCTGATGCGGTTGACCGAGACGTATCTGGCACTCGGCGTGCCGGTCGAAGCGGAGAAGGCCGGTGCGGTGCTGGGGCGCAACTATCCCGGGACCGACTGGTATCAGCATGCGTATGATCTGCTGAAGAAGAACCAGGTGCCGGCCGTGCCGCCGCTGAAGCCGGGCGAGCAGGTGGTGCCGGTCGGAACCAAGGGTACGCCGTCGGTGATGGTCGAGCTGGACGAGCCGGGTTCGACCCCGACCGGCCCGGCAGAGCGCGCGCCGGCGCCGCGGTCGGCCGGGCAGCCGTCCAACACCGGAAGCTGACGCGCGTCCTCGGGCGATAGAGGCGCGGGTCGTCGGGTTGGAACATAGGGGGATCGCATTGCGCGCCCGTTCGTCTATGGCGGACATCCTATGCTGACCGAACTTTCCATTCGCGACGTGGTGCTGATCGAGGCGCTGGATCTGGGATTTGGCGAAGGGCTCGGCGTGCTCACCGGCGAGACCGGGGCGGGCAAGTCGATCCTGCTCGATGCGCTGGGGCTGGCGCTGGGCGGGCGCGGCGACAGTGGGCTGGTGCGGCATGGCGCGGCGCAGGCGGTGGTGACCGCGACCTTCGACGCCCCTGCCCCTGAATCGCCACTTGCGCTGTTGTTCGGCGAGAACGGGCTGGAGATCGAGCGCGGTGAACCGCTGATCGTGAAGCGGATCGTCAAGGCGGATGGCGGCAGTCGCGGGTTCGTCAACGACCAGCCGGCGTCGGCCGGGCTGCTGCGCGAGATGGCACCGCATCTGGTCGAGATCCACGGCCAGCATGACGAGCGCGGACTGCTGAACGCGCGCGGGCATCGGGCGTTGCTGGATACTTTCGGGCGGACCGAGCCTGGGGCTACCGGTAAGGCGTATGCGGCGTTTCGTGCGGCCGAGGCGGAGCTTGCCGCCGCCCGTGCGGATATCGAGACGGCCGCGCGGGATCGCGAGTGGCTGGAGCATACCGTTGCAGAGCTGACCGCGCTGGCGCCGGTCGCGGGCGAGGAAGAGACGCTGGCGGATACGCGGCGATCGATGCAGCGCGCGGAGAAGATCGCGGACGACCTGGCGGCGATCGACGATTTCCTCGAGGGCAAGGACGGCGGGATGGCGAAGCTGCGCCAGGCCGCGCGGGTGCTCGAGCGGATCGCGGAGGATCATGTCGCGCTCGGCAATGCGTTGGCGGCGGTCGATCGCGCGGTGATCGAGGCGTCGGTGGCCGAAGAGAGCCTGCGCGATGCGCGGGCGGACATGGCCTATGATCCGCGCGCGCTGGAGGATGACGAGGCGCGGTTGTTCGAGCTTCGGGCGATGGCGCGCAAGCACCGCGTGCAGCCGGATGACCTAGCGGCGCTGGCGGACGAGATGCGCGCGCGGCTGGAGCGGCTCGATGCGGGCGAAGGCGGGATTGCGGTTATTGAAGCGCGGGTGGCTGCTGCGCGGAAGGCGTTCGACGTGGCCTCGGATGCACTGACCAAGCGGCGGTTGGCGGCTGCCAAGCGCCTCGACGTGGCGGTGGCAGGGGAACTGGCGCCGTTGAAACTGGATGCGGCTCGGTTCCAGACCGTGGTTGCGCCGCTCGGCGAAGAAGGCTGGTCGCCGGCGGGCAAGGACCGCGTCGAGTTCGAGATCTCGACCAACCCGGGCGCGCCGTTCGCGGCGCTGACCAAGATCGCGTCGGGCGGCGAGTTGTCGCGCTTCATCCTCGCGCTGAAGGTGGCGCTGGCGGAAGAGGGCGGCGCGTCGACGATGGTGTTTGACGAGATCGATCGGGGGGTCGGTGGTGCTGTGGCGAGTGCGATCGGCGAACGACTCGCGCGGCTGGCGCAGAGCACGCAGTTGCTGGTGGTAACGCATAGCCCACAGGTCGCGGCGCGCGGCGCGAAGCACTTGCTGATCGCCAAGAGCAGCGACGGAACGGTCACGCGGACCGGCGTGCGCGCGCTGACCGAGGATGAACGGCGCGAGGAGATTGCGCGGATGCTGTCGGGCGCGCAGATTACAGACGAGGCGCGGGCTCAGGCGGAGCGGTTGCTGGAGCGGGCTTGAGGCTTTGACGTACGGCCAACTTCTCTCCCCTCCCTGCACGGGAGGGGAGCCGACATTTCCCGGGGCGGGGTCAGCTGAAGTCGGCCAGCTTTCCTACGGGCCTCCCGTTGGTCAGGGCATAGCCTGTCTCGGGTGGCCCAGATGGATCTTCAGCACCGGCACGACGATATAATCGCCGCCGACTTTCCGCAGGCCGTGGAGGGCTCGGCTGCCGAACGCGCCGTCTTTGTGGATCGCGGCGTGGATCGGCGCTTGTTCGGTGTGAATCATGTCGTCGAGCCCGGCCGCACTGGCGTCGGAGCGCGGCCATAACGATTGCTGGAGCCGGTCGTCGGCGGACGAGCCGTCGTTCCAGTCGTAGCCGATCGCTGGAGCCGACGTAGGGGAAATGCGCTGCGCCGTGGCGGGAGCCGAGCAGAGCATCACGAACAGTGTAACTGCTGTTTTCATCGTACCCTCCCCACATCCACACCGGCGAAGGCCGGGGCCCAGTTGGGGAAGGTTAGTTGGTGACCTCGGCACTTGGTTACAACGGCCTTGCCAACTGGGCCCCGGCCTTCGCCGGGGTGGTGTGATAGGGCGATTGGGGTGGACGACAGGCGCGTTACAGGACTCCGCTGCCACCAGTCGCCGCGAAGGCGCTGCCGCTGGTGAAGCTCGTTCCCGTCTCCGCCAGCGTCACGAACAGCGACGCCAGTTCCGCCGGCTGCCCCGCACGGCCGAGCGGCGTGTCCTGGCCGAACTCGCCCATCTGGCCCGGAAGCTGCCCGCCGGCGACCTGGAGCGGCGTCCAGACCGGGCCCGGCGCGACCATGTTGACGCGGATGCCCTTCTTGCCGAGCTGTTTCGCCAGCCCCTTGGTGAAGATCAGGATCGCGCCCTTGGTGGTGGCGTAATCCAGCAGTTCCTCGCCCGGATCGACCGAATTGACCGACCCCGTGTTGATGATCGACGCGCCCGGCTTCATCAGCGGGATCGCCGCCTTGCAGAGGTGGAACATCGCGTAGACGTTGGTCTTCATCGTCCGGTCGAACTGCTCGAAGCTGATCTCGGCGATCGACGCCTTCGACTGCTGGTAGGCGGCGTTGTTGACGAGGATGTCGAGCCCGCCGAGTTCGCGGTTCGCACGCGCGATCAGGTCGGTGCAGAATTTCGCGTCGGTCAGGTCGCCGGGGATCAGCACGACCTTTCGCCCCTCGGCGCGGAGCAGCTTGGCGACGTCCTGCGCATCGGGTTCTTCGGTCGGGTAATAGTTGATTGCGACGTCGGCGCCTTCGCGCGAGAACGCGATGACCGCCGCGCGACCGATGCCCGAGTCGCCGCCGGTCACCAGCGCCTTGCGGCCTTGGAGACGACCTGAACCGCGATAGCTGGTCTCGCCGCAATCGGACACGGGGCGCATGTCGCGCTGGAGGGCCGGCCATTTCTGGCGCTGTTCGGGGAAGGGCGTCGAGACGAAGCGCGTCTGCGGATCGGCGAGTTGCGCCTGCCCCGCCCCCTGCCCTTGCGCGAAGGCGGGGGCTGCCGCAGCGGCGAGGCCGGTGACGGCGGCGCCCTTGAAGAGATCTCGGCGGCTGGTGTCGGTCATGATGGCGCTTCCCGGAAAGATTGTCCTGGAATGTCAGCGCGCAAGTCAGGCGAATGTTCACGCCATCTTGATCCAGGTCTTGTCGAAAGACGCCCCCCTCCCCTAACCCGGCACGATGACCGACCTTCCCGCGACCGAGACCGAAGCCGCCGCCGAGCTGGAGACGCTCGCCGCGCAGATCGCGTATCATAATGCGCGCTATCATACCGACGACGCGCCCGAGATCAGCGATGCGGAGTATGACGCGCTGGTGCGGCGCAATGCAGCGATCGAGGCGGCGTTCCCGGGCGCGGTGCGGAGCGATTCGCCGAGTCGGACCGTGGGTGCGGCACCTGCCGGGCATCTGGCGAAGGTCGCGCATGCCAAGGCGATGATGAGCCTCGACAATGCGTTCGCGGACGAGGAGGTCGAGGAATTCGTCGCGCGCGTGCGCCGGTTCCTGAAGCTGGCGGAGGACACGCCGGTGGCGCTGACCGCGGAGCCGAAGATCGACGGGTTGTCGTGTTCGCTGCGATATGAGGACGGGCGGCTGGTGCAGGCGCTGACCCGGGGCGACGGGCAGGTCGGCGAGGATGTTACGGCGAACGTCCGAACCATCAGCGACATCCCGCAGACCTTGCAGGGTGAAGCCCCCGCGATCTTCGAGGTTCGCGGCGAAGTCTATATGGCGAAGGACGACTTCGCCGCGCTCAACGCGCGCCTGCTCGCCGAGGCGGAGGAGATCGGCAAGGACGCGCGGCAGTTCGCCAATCCACGCAACGCCGCCGCGGGGTCGCTGCGCCAGAAGGACGCGACCGTGACCGCCAGTCGGACACTGCGATTCCTCGCACATGGCTGGGGCGAGGCGAGCGTGGTACCGGGCGAAACCCAGGCCCAAGTCGTCGACACCTTGCGGGGCTGGGGTTTTCCGATCGCCGATGGGTTTGCGCGGGTCGAGGGGACGGCGGCGGCGCTCGACGTGTATCGTCGGATCGAAGCCGAGCGCGCCGACCTCCCGTTCGATATCGATGGTGTCGTCTACAAGGTCGATCGGCTCGACTGGCAGGCGCGACTCGGTCAGGTCGCAAAGGCGCCACGCTGGGCGATCGCGCACAAGTTTCCCGCCGAGCGTGCGCAGACGGTGCTGGAGAAGATCGACATCCAGGTCGGGCGGACCGGCGCGATGACCCCCGTTGCGCGGCTATCCCCCGTCACCGTCGGCGGTGTCGTCGTGACCAACGCGACGCTGCACAATGCCGACGAGATCGAGCGGCTCGGCGTCCGGCCGGGCGACCGCGTCCTCGTCCAGCGCGCCGGCGACGTGATCCCGCAGATCGTCGAGAACCTGACACCGGACGCCGAGCGCGAGGCGTATGTCTTCCCGCATGTCTGCCCCGAATGCGGGTCCGCCGCCGAGCGCGAGGAGGGCGAGGTCGTCTATCGCTGCACCGGCGGGCTGATCTGCCCGGCGCAGCGGGTCGAGCGGCTGATCCACTTCGCCTCGCGCCATGCGTTCGACATCGGCGGCCTCGGCCAGACGCTGATCGAGGCCTTCTTCCGCGACGGGTTGATCGAGTCGCCCGCCGACATCTTCCGCTTGACCGAGGAGCAGCTCGCCGCGCGAAAGAAGGACGGGCGCGTGTGGGCGGCGAAGGTGATCGCGGCGATCGAGCAGAAGCGGACGATCCCGCTCGACCGGTTCCTGTTCTCGCTCGGCATCCGCCACGTCGGCGAGATTACCGCGCGTGACCTCGCGCGACGCTATGTGTCGGCCCGCGCGCTTGGCTCGGTGCTGCGTCACGCGGTGTTCCTGCGCGGCCAGATCGAACCGGTGATCGGCGAACCCGAGCGGAAGTTCGTGCTTCGCCGCGATAAGCTGCTGGTCGGTGCGATCGAGACCGCGGGGATCGGCCCCGAGGTCGCCAGCGCGCTGGTCGGCTTCTGCGCCGAGCCGCACAACCGCCGAGTCGTGTTTGACCTGTTGCGCGAAGTGAAGCCTGCGGACGTGGTCCACGAAACCCGCGAGTCGCCGGTGACGGGCCAGATCCTCGTCTTCACGGGCAGCCTGGAAACGCTCAGTCGCGACGAGGCCAAGGTGCAGGCGGAGGCGCTCGGCGCGCGCGTTGCCGCGTCGGTATCGACCAAGACCGGGCTGGTGATCGCAGGCCCCGGCGCGGGCTCTAAACTGAAGAAGGCCACCGAACTTGGGATCCGCGTGATCACCGAAGCCGAGTGGGCGGAGCTCGTCGCCGCGAGCTGAAGCAGGGTCCAATCGCCTTTGGTTCCATCGCGGCCGAAACGGTTCCACTGCGTGGCTTTTTTGCAACGCAGCGAAACGGAGTTCGTTCGTGACACTTCCCGACTCGCCAATGTCACAGAACCGAAATATCCCGCGTGCAGGGGCACGGATGTCCGGTGGGAAAGCCGACATTCAGAGCTACGGGCTCTAAGGGGACATTATTCAGATGCGTACCATGCTTGCTTGCGGCGTTGCATTCGCCGCGCTCATGATTCCGGCTGCGGCCTTCGCTCAGTCTACCGGTTCACAGTCGTTCGATGAATCGAGCGAAATCGTCGTCAGCGGCACCAAGGAAAAGGCTGTCGGCGGCGTCGAGATCCCCGACTCGCCCAAGGCGAAGGTCCTGATCACGAGCGAGCTGATCCAGCGCCAGCGCGTCGGCCAGTCGATCAACGAAGTTCTCAACCTCGTCCCCGGTGTCAGCTTCACCAACAACGATCCCTGGGGTTCGTCGGGCGGTTCGTTCACGATCCGCGGCTTCAGTTCGGACCGCATCTCGCAGACGTTCGACGGTGTCCCGCTCAACGATTCGGGCAACTATGCCGTCTACACGAACCAGCAACTTGACAGCGAGCTGATCGAGAACGTCAACGTCAACCTGGGTTCGACCGACGTCGACAGCCCCACTGCATCGGCAGTCGGCGGCACCGTCAACATCAACTCCCTCGCCACCAGCGACACGATGGGCGCGCTGGTGACCGGGTCGTACGGCAACATCATCGCACCGGGTGCGGGCGACCGCCCCTATACGCGCGTATTCGGCCTGATTCAGACCGGCGACATCACCGGCCACGGCACCAAGGCGTGGTTCGCGGCGTCGAACCTGCACAACGAGCCCGCCTTTGCCAACTATGGCGGCGTGCAGAAGTCGCAGTTCAACGCGAAGGTTTCGCAGGACATCGGCAGCAACGGCGACTTCATCTCGCTGGCCGGCCATTACAACGTCAACCGCAACAACTTCGGTGGTTCGCCCCTGACCGCAGCCGGATCGGTCGCACCGAACGGCGATATCGTCATCGACAAGCGCCGTCGCTTCTACAACATCGGCACGACCGCAGTTAACGGCGGCTACCCATGCAACACCGCCGCTGCACGCCCGGGCGTCGCGGACACGACCAACCTTTGCGGCACCCAGTTCGAGCGCCGCTTCAACCCGTCGAACACGGGCAACATCCGTCTGAACTCGCGCTACACACTGTCGGAAGGCCTCGTCTTCTCGGTCGACGGCGCCTACCAGACGACCAAAGCCAATGGCGGCGGCACCGTGACCGGTATCGAAGCTGCTGGCGGTACCGTCGCTGCGCCGCGCTTCGGCTTCGTCGGCAACGCCTATAATCTGGGTCGCGACCTGAACGGCGACGGCGATCTGCTCGATCGCGTCACCGTGCTCGCGCCGAGCCAGACCAAGACCGACCGCTACACCGCGGTCGCCAACCTGAGCTACGAGCTCAACCCGTTCAACCGCGTCCGCCTGTCGTACACCTTCGATCGTGCCAAGCATCGCCAGACCGGCGAACTCGGCTTCATCGATGCCGGCGGCGAGCCGTTCGACGTGTTCCCGGTCAACGATCCGATCGTCGACGCCAACGGCGCGGTGGTCCAGAAGCGCAACCGCAAGTCGTTCGCGACGCTGCATCAGGCTGCCGGCGAGTATCGCGGCCAGTTCATCGACGAGAAGCTGACCGTCCTGCTCGGCGCGCGCGTCCCGTTCTTCAAGCGCGACCTGAACAACTACTGCTACACCACGTCATCGGCCGGTTTCGTCGACTGCATCTCGAGCGGTTCGACGGCGGCCTACGAGGCTGGAGCCCCGTACGTCATCGCCGCCAATGGCGCCGCGTCGGGTTCCGCACCGCCGCAGTCGCGCACGTACAAGTATGACAAGATCCTGCCGAACGTCGGCGCGACCTTCCGCCTGACCCCGACGACCAGCGTCGCGGCCAACTATGCCAAGAACATTTCGGTTCCCGGCACCGACACGCTGTACAACTCGCTGTACATTCCCGCGAACAACGCTGCGGCGCAGCCCGAGGCGGAAACCTCGGACAGCTTCGACCTGAGCCTGCGGTATCAGCGCAGCATCGTCCAGGCGGCGATCACCGGCTGGTATTCGAAGTACCAGAACCGCATCGTTTCGGCTTACAACATCGAGTGCGACTGCTCGGTCGACACCAACCTCGGCGCGGTCGAGAAGTACGGCATCGACGGCAGCGTTTCGGTTCGTCCGATCCCGCAGGTCCTGGCCTATGTGTTCGGTTCGTACATCCATTCGGAGATCGAGAACGACGTTCCGGGGCGTTCCGGGGCGCTGGTCGCAACGGCCGGCAAGCGTGAGCGCAACACGCCGAAGTTCATGTACGGCGGCCGCCTGCAGGGGTCGTTGGGCGACCTGGATATCGGCGGCCAGGTCAAGTACACCGGCTCGCGCTTCCTGAACGACATCAACACGCAGAAGTTCGGTGGGTACACGGTGGTCGATCTCGACGTCCGCTACTCGCTCGCCAGCTTCGGCCTGCCGAAGACCGCGATCCAGCTGAACCTGACGAACCTGTTCGACGAGTTCTACATCGGTTCGTTCACCGGCGGCCTGACCACCGCAAACTCGACCAATGTGAACTTCGGTTCGCCGCGGGCGATCAGCGCTTCGCTCCTCGTCGGCTTCTAAGCCTTCGATACCGCAGCTTGAAAGGCCGCCGTTCCCCTCGAGGAGCGGCGGCCTTTTTCGTCTTTAGCGGGGGCGGAGGCGGTCGATGGTGATGACAGACCGCGCATTCGGGGACGGGCCGGTCTTCTCCCTTCGCTGGAAGGAAGGGGTAGGGGGCGGCTCGGCCCGCTTGAGCCACGCGAGATGGGGTTTGCGGAAGCCTACCCACCCCCGGCCCTCCCTTTCAGGGAGGGGGGAAGATGGTGGCCGGTGGGGTGTTCTAGCGCGCTCTTTCTGGTCTTGGCTCCGGACCAGTAGGAAGCCACATTCCGAACTTACGCCCCTTGCACCGTCGCAGCTTTTGCGTGTCTCCGTCGCGGCGTGTAAGACCGCGGGCCAATGGCTACCCCTTCCGTCTCGTCCCCCGGCTCGTCCGCGCTCAACTCGTCCGCCCTGAACTCGGCCCGGCGCCTGCCCTTCACCGCGCGACCGTTCTTCGAGAACAAGGCGCGCGCGTTCTGGATTTTGCAGGCGGTCGGGTGGAGCGGGTATCTGCTGCTGCGCGGGGTCGTCTCGATCTCGAACGGGCTGTCGCTCGACGGGGTGATCCCGGTGATCGTCGAGGCGATCGTCGGATACTGCATCACGCTGCTGCTCTCGACGATGTACGGCCAGTATCGGCAGATGAACCGGCTGGTCGGGATTTTCCTGACGATCGCGACGCTCGCTGCGGCGACGTTCCTGTACGCGGTGCTCGACGCTTTCACCTTCTCGTTCATCGCGACGTCGACGCCGGGGGTGACGCTGACGCGGTTGCTGGGGTCGGTGTATGTCACCTTCACCGTGCTGTTCGGCTGGTCGGCGCTGTATTTCGGGATCAATTTCTACCTTATCGTCGAGGCGCAGATCGACCAGATGGAGCATCTGGAGAACCAGGCGTCCACGGCGCAGCTGGCGATGCTGCGCTATCAGCTCAATCCGCATTTCCTGTTCAACACGCTCAACTCGATCTCGACGCTGGTGCTGCTCAAGCAGACCGAGCGGGCGAACGCGATGTTGTCACGGCTGTCGTCGTTCCTGCGCTACACCCTGGCCAACGAACCGACCGCGCATGTCACCGTCGCGCAGGAGGTGGATCAGCTGAAGCTGTATCTGGAGATCGAGAAGATGCGCTTCGAGGATCGGATGCGGCCGAAGTTCGACATCGATCCGCGCGCCGAACGGGCGAGATTGCCGTCGCTGCTGCTGCAACCCCTCGTCGAAAACGCGATCAAATACGCCGTCACCCCGCAGGAAGAAGGCGCCGATATCCACGTCGAAGTGCGTCTTGCCGGGGAACGGGTGCAGATCGCCGTATCCGATACCGGTCCGGGCTTGATCGAGGGCCGGATCGGGTCAAGCCATTCGACCGGCGTGGGGCTCGCTAATATTAGAGACAGGTTGGTGCAGGCATATGGCCCCGACCACCGTTTCGAAACCCGCTCCACGCCGGCTGGAGGCTTCTCGGTGGAAATCGAGATCCCGTATCAGCTGGAAGACGTGAACAGAGAGGCCGCATGACCATCCGTACCATTCTCGTCGACGACGAGCCGCTGGCGATCCAGGGGCTGGAACTCCGACTCCAGGCCCATGAAGACGTCGAGATCATCGAAAAATGCTCGAACGGCCGCGAGGCGATTCGCGCGATCAAGACGCACAAGCCCGACTTGGTCTTCCTCGATATCCAGATGCCGGGGTTCGACGGGTTCTCCGTCGTGCAGGGCCTGATGGAGGTCGAACCGCCGCTGTTCGTGTTCGTCACGGCGTATTCGGACCATGCGTTGCGCGCGTTCGAGGCGCAGGCGGTCGATTATCTGATGAAGCCGGTCGAGGAATCACGGCTGGCCGATACGATAGAGCGGGTTCGGCAGCGTTTGTCGGAGAAGCGCGGCGTCGAGGAAGTCGATCGGTTGCGCGAAGTGCTGGCCGACGTCGCGCCCGATGCGGCGGCGGACATGCCGGACGGGGATGCCGTGTCGGCGAACCGGTTCGAGAAGCTCATCAACATCAAGGATCGCGGGCAGATCTTCCGCGTCGACGTCGACACGATCGAGCGGATCGATGCGGCCGGCGATTATATGTGCATCTATACCGGCGATAATACGCTGATCCTGCGCGAAACGATGAAGGATCTGGAGAAGCGGCTCGATCCGCGGCGGTTCCAGCGGGTGCATCGGTCGACGATCGTTAATTTGGATCTGGTGAAGCAGGTCAAGCCGCATACCAATGGGGAATGCTTCCTGGTGCTGAATTCCGGGGCGAGCGTGAAGGTTTCTCGGTCGTATCGTGATGTGGTGGCGCGGTTCGTTCACTGAGGTTTTGATCCTCCCCTAAAAGGGGGGTGGATGGCGAAGCCAGGCGGAGGGGTATCGCCCTCCCGATAGCGTGACACCCCTCCGTCAGCCCTGCGGGCTGCCCCCTCCCCTTGCAGGGGAGGATGGAGGGGTGTTGAGCGCCCCTCATTAACCAGTCCCTAAAACCCCTCGCCTAAAGCGGGGGGATGAAGACGTCGGGTTTCGGCCTTTATCCGCATGCGCTGATCAGTCTGCCCGCGTTGGTGATGGCGACCTCCTGCGTGCCGTCCGAGCGGCCTGCGGCGGTCGCCCGGGTTCAGCCCGAACGTAATTCTCGCGCTCTGTTGGAGCGGATGGCACTGCATGTGCCGGATGATATCTCGGCGAAGATCGCGACGGCCGCGCCTGATATGCCGTCTGCAGTTACGGCGCCATTCGTTGCGCCGCCCTTTGTGACTTCGAACTCTAGTGATGACGCCAGCCGGGCGGCGGAGTGCCTGACGGCGGCGGTGTATTACGAAGCGCGGTCGCAGTCGGTGGAAGGGCAGCGGGCGGTGGCGCAGGTCGTGTTGAACCGGGTGCGTGACCGGGCCTTTCCGAACAGCGTCTGCGGAGTCGTGTATCAGGGCGCGGAGCGGCGGACGGGATGCCAGTTCAGCTTTACGTGCGATGGCTCGATGAACCGGCCGCGGGAATTGGGGGCTTGGGATCGCGCGCGCGCGGTTGCGGCGGCGGCGCTTAGCGGGAGCGTGTACGCGCCTGTCGGAGCGGCGACGTCGTTTCATACGACGAGCATTTTGCCGTGGTGGGCGTCGAGTCTTGCGCGGATCACGACGGTTGGGGCGCATGTGTTTTACCGCTGGCAGGGGGCGCTGGAGCGGGCTCTGACGTTTCGGCAGGCTTATGCTGGGGTTGAGCCTGGGATTCGGAGTTTTGATCTGGCGGGCGGCAATAGTGTGGCGGCGGTTGCGGCACAGGTTGCCGGGGTTTCGGTACATTATGGGAATCGGGAAGCCGTTGCGGACTTGAGTGAGGCACCGATAGACACGCCGCATGGGGTGACGGTGCACCGGGGGGTGCCGCGCTCCGGCTCGACGATTGCGGGTGCCGCGGTCGTGCAGACGCGGTTGGTTTCGGGGGTTCGGGTTCATGTCGGTGGGCGGGCCTCTGCGATGCTTGGTGGCGGTGAAAGCGTCGACGCGGTCGTCTCGGACGAAACCTGACCCACCCACAGCACCGCCCCGGCGAAGGCCGGGGCCCAGTTGGGG
>JAJNQF010000024.1 GCA_021154945.1 Sphingomonas sp. | reverse complement strand
CGACTGATGGCGATCACCCGAGCCGGCGTGACGGCGCTGGTCCTGACGGCGTTCCTCGGCGTCCGTGGACTGAACCCCGGCGCGGATCTTCTCCTTGCTGCGGGTCTCGGCATCGCCGTTGCCGTGCTGGCCTATGAATTCGGCCGCGCGCTTGGCCTGCAAAGCCGGCCCGCATCACTGATCGCCGCAACCTTGTTCCTGATCGTGCTGGCAAGTCGGCTGGGCGGTCTGACCCCGTTGATCGCGGGACTGGACCGCGCCAGCATGGGGGTCGGCACCCGCCGCATCTCGCTGCTCGACATCGTCAACGCGGTCGGCTTGTCGCTCCTGCTGTTCCTCGCCGCGCGCGCGCTGCTCGGGCTGATCCTGCGCTGGATCGGACAGGCGCGGCTGCTCGACGCGGCGCAACGCGTGCTGTTCCAGAAACTCGCGCAGATTGCGGTCGTCACCGTCGCGATCTTCGTCGGTATCGACCTTCTAGGCATCGATCTCACCGCGCTGGCCGTGTTCTCGGGCGCGTTCGGGCTCGCGATCGGTTTCGGATTGCAGAAGACGCTCGGCAATCTGATCGCGGGGCTCATCCTGCTGCTCGACCGATCGATCAAGCCCGGCGACGTCATCGCGGTCGGCGATACCTTCGGCTGGGTCAACAAGATCGGCGTTCGCGCGGTCTCGGTGCTGACCCGTGACGGCAAGGAGCATCTGATACCGAACGAACGGCTGATGACCGACGAAGTCGAGAACTGGTCCTTCTCGAGCCGGGACGTCAGGGTGCATGTCGGGTTTCGGGTATCGTTCGATTGCGATCTGCGGCTGGCGCAAAGGCTTGCCGTCGAGGCCGCGTCGGTGTCGCCTCGCGTGCTCACCGAACCGGCGCCCGTGTGCTGGATCAAGGAATTCGGCGACAACGGCGTCGAGTTCGATCTGCGGATCTGGATCGACAGCCCCGAGGCCGGGGTCGGCAACGTCACCAGCGACGTGTTCTTTCGCATCTGGGACCTGTTCAAGGAGCACGGCGTCACGATCCCGGTGCCCCAGCGCGACCTGCGCTCTCATTCGCCGCCGGGCGGGGAAATGGCCCCCAAAGCGGAACCGCACCGATAATCGCCGAATCTCCGCCGCTTTTGCGGCAGGCTCAGCCTGATCGCCCACCACAGCTCGGCAAGGCATCCGCGCTACCCGTCCGAGACCGAGCGCGCGTGGGCCAGCTCACCTTGTAGGTGACCCGAAACCCGTCATGATCCGACAATCGAGGGCTGCCCGCCGAGCCGTCGAAGACCGCCTCGACGCGGATCGGAGTCACGGTGACCGTGGAACCGCTTTCGAAGAGCTGGAGATCCTGCGTGTCCATCCATGGCTCGTCGCCATCCCATGATATGCGCGTATCGCAGGGCAGCGGGTTGGCCGTGCACCATTCCTGCACGATCTCGAACGGCTCCGTCACGTTCCGAAACCGTTCGAACCGGATCGCCGAGTCCTTCATGTTGAAGTCGCCGCCAAGGATCGTCGGCACGTTCTGGTCGCCAACCACGGAAATAAAGGCGCCGAGTTCGTCGACCTGAAGGCGATGCGCGCGCGCGTGGCGCCGGGGCGACACGCGCGACGAGCGCTGCGAGTTCAGATGGGTATTGAAAAGGTTGATAGCGCCGGGAACGCCCGGAATCGCAACCCGCGCATAGAGAACGCCCTTGTTGCCGAGGCAATCCAGGCCCGCGCACCGCCGACGCCCGAACGGTTCCGATCGCGTCTCGATGATCGGATAGCGACTCAGGATGGCAAGGCCCGAACCGACCATGTGCAGGCCGAGCTCGCCCTTCTTCCACCGATACGGTCCCCCCATGCGATCCGCGCCGGGCAGGCTCTTGCGCTGGGTGCGTGACGGCCCGAAAACCATGTTGGGATAGCCGATACCCGTGACCGCGCGGACTGCAGCCTTGCTGAACATCTCCTGCACCATGACAATGTCCGGCGCATCGCCCTGCGCCTCCATCTGCCGGAGCGCGGCGGTGATCCGCGCCAGCGCCGGACCACGCTTTGCTCGCGCCGGCCATCCCAGGCCTTCGATATTGAATGTCAGGACGTCGAATGTCGTGCTGGCACGGGTGCCATCCGCCGAAAGCGACATTTGTGCAGCCGACGCGGTCGACGAGGGCAGGCATGTCTGCATCAGTGGGGGCGGCAAGGTCGTACACGCCGACGAACACGCCAGCAGGCCGATCGCTGCGAGGTATCGCATCCGGATATGAGAGACGGAACGACCCAGCACGGTATGTGTAACGGTCGGCACCGGATTTCGGTTGCCACGGACCGTTCGCGCGCGACGCTAGCGTGCCGCCTGGTCCTGGGATCGATTTCGTCGGCGTCGCGCTCGTGATCGGCAAGGCGGTCTATCGTGTGCACGGCAAGCGCATTCGCGGCCTCCCGATCACCTTCGAACGGATGTTGAATACCATCGGGCTCCCTCGAGCCGCGACCGCGACCGATTGATGGCACCATGATGAGCCCAGCTCATCGCTGCATCAACGACGCGGCAAATTGTTCGCGCGAATCCGGCGGCTTATAGTGCGGATCCGCCGTGCAACCCCGTTGCGGCCGCCAGCGCTCGAACGAAGCCATGTGCCTGCGCATGGATCGCCCGGGCACTCCCGAACCGACAGAAGGACGCGCCGACATGGCCACCCTCGTTGCCAAGCCAGTGACCCGACCCGACACGGCGAAAGGCGATGCCACGCCGCCACGCTGGAGCGCCGTGTATGCGATGGCGCTGTGCAGCTTCGTGCTCGTCGCTTCCGAATTCCTGCCGGTCAGCCTCCTAAGCCCGATCGCGAAGACATTGCGTCTAACCGAGGGGCAGGCCGGGCAGGCAATCGCGATCTCCGGTGTGTTCGCGGTCGTCACGAGCCTTTCGTTCTCGGTACTGCTCGGAAGGATCGACCGCCGCCGCGTCGTGCTTGCGCTGATCGCCATGCTGATTGTCTCGGGTATCATGGTTCGTTTGCGCCGAGCTACCTCGTGTTCATGACGGGCGTGCGCTGCTCGGTGTCGCGATCGGCGGGTTCTGGTCGATGTCGGCGGCGATCGCGATCCGGCTGGTGCCCGAGGATTCGATCGGCAAGGCGCTGGCGATCATCAGCGGCGGAACCGCGCTGGCGACCGCGCTCGCCGCGCCGCTCGGGAGTTCTCTTAGCAGCCTGATCGGCTGGCGCGGCGCGTTCTTCTGCGTGGTGCCGGTCGCGGTCGGGGCATTCGTCTGGCAGGCGATCGTGCTACCCAAGCTCCCCGTCGCCGAACGTCAGTCGGCGCGTGCGATACTCGGGTTGCTGCGCAACAAGGCGGTTCTGCTCGGACTGTTTGCGGTCGCCATGCTGTTCGTCGGGCAGTTCGCGTTGTTCACGTATCTGTGGCCGTTCCTCGAACAGGTCACGTACGTCAGCGTGTTCATGCTCTCGGTCATGCTGCTGGTTGTCGGCGCGTCCGGCTTCATCGGGACCGTCGTGATCGATCGGCTAGTCGTCAAGCGCCTCTTCGTCACGCTCTGGATGCTCCCGGCTGCGATGGCAGCAGTCGCGATCGGCCTCGCCCTGTTCGGCGGCTCGGCGATCGCGACGGCCGCGTTGCTCGCGATATGGGGCTTTACCGGAACCGCGGCGCCGGTCGGCTGGTGGACCTGGCTCGCCCGGACCCTGCCCGAAGACGCCGAAGCGGGCGGCGGCCTGATGGTCGCGGTGGTCCAGTTGGCGATCACGCTCGGCGCGACCGTGGGCGGCGTGGTGTACAACACCGCCGGCGCCGTGGCCGAGTTTCTCACCAGCGCCGCGCTGCTAGGCGTGGCGGCGATCGCAGCGCTCACCGTCGCACGACACGACCGCACCACTGCCGCCCGGCATGAGCGATCCTCACTGCTCCATTGAGTCACGACACCGACGCGAAAGTCGCAGCGCCGCGTTGGATCCACTCAACAGACGCTGACTTGGGTCCAAGCCTGCAAGCATGTCAGCCGGGCGCGAGCCGGTCGGGAAGGAAATTGCGTTTCATGTCGGACGTCGCCGAACTCGAAGTGTCGCGCCGTGGACTGCTCGCCGGCA
>JAJNQF010000476.1 GCA_021154945.1 Sphingomonas sp. | reverse complement strand
CCGCCCGCTAAAAGGCCGCCGCGCCATCATTACCGGGGGGACCACCGGGATCGGCCGGGCGATCGCGGTGCTGCTGGCGGCGGAAGGCGCAAAGGTCTTCATCTGCGGTCGTGACGAGCGCTATCTGCGCGATGCGCTGGCGCGTATCCGCGAGGTCGGCGAAGGCGACGGGATGATCACCGAGCTTGCCGACCCCGACAAGGTCCGCGCGTTCTTCGATGCGGGCGAGGCATATCTCGGCGGCTTCGACATCACTGTCGTCAACGCGGCGGTCGCGGCCGGCGGTCTGACGCAGATGAGCGAGGATGAACTCCGCTACGCGATCGCGGTCGACTTCACGGCGTATCTGCTCAGCGCGCATCACGCCGCACACCGAATGAAGCCGATCAGCGACATCGTCATCATCGGCTCGCTGAGCGCGCATATCCTCGGGCCGAGCTCGACGGTGTATGCCGGGGTCAAGTCGGGGATCGCCGGCTTCTCGGAGGCGTTGCGACGCGAGCTGGGGCCGAAGGGAATCAAGGTCTCGCTGGTCGAGCCGGGCAAGGTCGGGTCGAACATGCAGTATCCGGACGTGCCCGACGACAAGCAGCGCCAGATGATCGAGGCGGAGCAGATGCTGCGCGCCGAGGATATCGCGGTCGGGGTGGAGTTCGTGCTGACTCAGCCGACGCGGACCGTGATCCAGCAGATCGTGATCGTGCCCCGGGCGCTGGAGGGGGAATAGGCTTCTCTTCCTTGTTCTCCCGCGTAGGCGGGAGCCCAGGGTTACACGGGACTGCGTTTGTGATCCTGGGCCCCCGCCTTCGCGGGGGAACACAATGGATTACGCATCAAAGGAGAATAGCATGTTCGACCAGCTCGTCTTCACCCCTGCGGACATCGACCTGTCGCGCTCGCCGCTGGCGGGGAAGGTCGGCGCCGAAACCTATGTGCTCGGCGCGTTCAATCCGGGGATGACCCGGCTGGCGAACGGCAACCTGCTGCTGATGGTGCGCGTCGCCGAGGCACTGAAGCAGCCGATCAAGGACGGCAACGTCCACGCGATCCGCTGGGAGGACGGTGCGTATGTGCTCGACGCGTGGCCGTTGCAGCAAGTGGATACCAAGGATCCGCGCAAATTCCTGATCCCCGGCGGCGGGTGGAAAGTGATGGCGTTGACGTCGCTGTCGTGGTTGCTGCCGGTCGAACTGGACGCCGAAGGGCGCTCGGTCGTAGCGGTGCATTACGACAAGGCGATCGCACCGCGGACGTCGTACCAATGCTACGGGGTCGAGGATGCGCGCATCTCGAAGGTCGGCGACCGCTATCTGATGACCACCTGTTCGGTCAGCCCCGAGCGGCATTCGACCACGCTGTACACGTCCGCCGACGCGCTCGACTGGCAGCTCGAGGGGATCGTCCTCGATCACCAGAACAAGGACATGCTGATCTTCGAAGGGCTGATCGACGGGCAATATTGGGCGCAGACGCGGCCGCTCGGCGACCTGTATTTCGCGTATCCGCCGGGCAGCGAATGGCGCGCCGGACCGTCGATCAACCTGTCGCGCTCGCCCGACGCGCTGCACTGGAAGCCGCACGACAAGCCCGGTATCCGCCCGCACGCCGCCACCGTCTCGACCGCGCGGATGGGTGGCGGCGCACCCCCGATCCTGACCGATCGCGGCTGGCTGACGCTGTGGCACGGCGTCGAGCCGTCAGGGGTAGTCGGCATCTACCGCACCTATTGGTCGATCCTGGACAAGGACGACCCGTCGATCACGGTCGCGACCGAGCACACCGCGCTGCTGGAGCCGAACCCCGCGCTGACCGAGCCGCTGAAAGACCGGATGTACCTCGCCAACGTCGTCTTCACGACCGGCATTGCCGACGCCGGGGACTTCTACGTCGTCGCGAGCGGCGAGGCGGATCTGGCGTGCCGGATCACGCATATCGCGAAGGACGTGTTCAGCCGGTAATCGGTCCCGCCGCCAGACCCGGCAGGTCCAGCTCGTGTTCGGACACGATCCGGATCGCGCCCCCGAGGCGGCGATATTGCTCGGCTCGGCGGAACGCGCCGCTGTTGCGGACGGAATAGGCGAACGGCGCGCGTCCGGCGATCACCAGCGCGGTCGTGGTGTTGCCGACGGCCGAGACGATCCGGCCACCCAGCGCGGCGATCCGGCAGGCCAGGGCACCATCCCGGGGTTCGCCCAGGATCGCGATCCGCTCGCCGCTGAGCGGTCCGGACGGCGCAGGACGCGGTGCGGGTCCGGGCTTGCGCGGCGGGGCTAGCCATTCGTCGAGCGCGATACCGGTATGGTCGATCGCCTTGACGATCACCCAGCCAGCCGCGCGCGCATCGCTCAGCGCGTCGTGATGCTTGTGCTCGATCCCCAGATATCGGGCGAGCAGCCCGAGCCGGTGGCTCTCCAGATCGGGCCAGGCGCGCTTGGCGACGCGCACGCTGTCGAGCCAGACCGTCTCAATCGCAGGGCGGTCATGGACCCTGCATGCAGCCGCCAGCGCGCCCTTGTCGAAATAGGAATGCGCCACCGTCGTTCGACCGGAAAGATGGCCGTGGACGATGCCGTGGACGTCGGCGAAGCTCGGCTGGCCGACGACGTGGTGCTCGGCGATGCCGTGGATGCGGGTGTTGAACAGGTGGAATTCGTCGCACGGATCGAGCAGCGTCTCGTATTCGAAGATCTCGCGTCCGTCGCGAAACCCGACGATGCCGATCTGGCAGATGCTGCTGACTCGCGAACAGGCGGTCTCGACGTCGATCACGACGAAATCCGGGGGCAGGGTGTCAGGGGGATCGGATCGCGTCACGGTCGAGATGTCGAGCATCGCGCCTCCATGCACGCATGTGCGCGGCGGATAAACATCTTTGGAAGAAGCCGGAATTGGGCCGGAGCCTGAAAAGCCGGTCGGCGCGGCGCGAGGCGAATTGCGCCCTTGCCCGGTTCTCAGCGGCAGGGCCCCTTCGCGCACCGCCGCCCGCTCATTCCACGGCGCACCAGAACCGTACCGTCGACGACGGGTCTGCCCGATGCAGATTGGTGGTGAGCAATCCGAGCGTCATGGCGCAATTCTGCCGGTTGAAATCCCCCGATCGTATGGAGTTGAAGCTGGCGAAGTGGACCCTCGGGGCGCTGTCGTTCGAGGAGCGATAGAGCCGGTAGGTCGCTCCGGCCATCGGCGTGCAGCCGCCCAATATAACGCCCAATATAACGATCGTGGCAAGCGCCGTCAGTGCCGTAATGCCGTGCAATGCATGTGTGATCGCGATGTCCCCTGGAGGTCCCAATGGGTCGCTCGAAGACTTCAGGCAAGCGGCAAGGTTGCGCAGCCGACTATCGGGTCCGGCAAGAATTCAGGTATTCGTCTTTTTATTGGGGAAAGACATGATCTTGGTATTTTCAGAAGAATATTCAGATGCCGAATAAATTACGCGGACGTCGTCCCGTTTAGGATCAAACCCGATCCCGACTGCCTCGAACACCCGAAAAGGACGATCCATCCGAGCGGTTCGATCAGCCAAAGTCCTGCCGTGCTGCACCCGAATGGTCCGGCCGCCCGGCGCTGCTGGAGCAATGTCGCCACGGATGACAGGCAGGGTGCATCGTTAGCGCGCCGACCCCGAATGCCGCGCAATCAACGCGTGAACAAGAACCCCACGCAGAACAGGAACGTCGCACCTTCCAGCAGTCCTACAAATACGTTCCCGGCGGCGCGCAATAGGTTGATGCTCAGCGCCTGTGCGAACCACCGCGTTTCTACGATCCAAAGATTCACGATGCTCAATCCGACGAGCCAATGGCCCACCATCCGCGTCACTTCGTGCTGGTCGAACCCGAAGCTGCTACCGACACTCAGGCCGAGCGCAAAAACAGCTGCCGGATAACATTGCTCGTAGAAAGGCTGCTGTAGAGAAGTGCGATCGAGCTTGATCTTGCGCCTGCGCACCATGCGCGCTGCCAGGAAGAGTGGGAAACCAGCGAAAACGACGACGCGAAGGACCAGGGCACTCGCATTGTCGTTGACCAGGTCGGCGAGGCCATGATGATTGGCGATAATTTCGTCGGTCTGGCCCAGCGCCGTGGAGACCGTGTGCGCCAACAACAGCGTCAGAGCCAAAAACAGGGGCGGACTGAGCACCGACGCATATCGTTCATCGTCGGGGAGCGCCATTTCGCGCTCGATCTGCTTCATCGTACCGACCGGTCGCAACAGCGCCTGCCAAAGCGTAAGGGGGAAGAAGATCACCCAGCTCATGACCTCGTAGAGGAGTTCATCGAGCGAATTTAGCCACTTCATAAAGTCCATATCGCATGATGTGCGATGTAGAATTTGATCGCAACGGTTTGCTATTCGTTGTCGTCGGGTTTTCGAGGCTCGCCCACGGCGGAACCCGCGGCAGCAATAAGTGATTGAGAAGCGTCGACAGTGATGGACGCCGTCATCCCGCTTCCATAAACTCGTCGCATTGATGAAGAGGTAGTTTCGAACGAACGGGAGAGTCGCCATGCGTTATCGAGCACACGTGTCGAAGATCACGACCGCAGTTCTTTTAGGAGCAGCACTTCCGGCGGTTGCCGATGCGCAATCTACGGGGCTCGAGGACATGGTAGGCGCCCGTGCCGGCCAAGCTGAGATGGAGTTGCAGCGGCGCGGCTACGTCAACATCCTCGGTGAGCAGGGTGATGATCGCGCCTATACCTATTGGTGGAACGCCGATCGCCGCCAGTGCGTCAGCATCGCCACGATGGACGGCCGCTACAATTCCATCCAACCGACCACGTCCCCCGATTGCAGGAAGCCCGCGAACCTTCGCCCCAACCCCAACTACGGTGGACCGCCTGCGTCCCGGCCGCGCCCAGACTATGAGCCCGATCCGGCATATGGACGCGCGCCAGTGGGGCCCGGTGGCGGTCAGGCCAACTCTCCGTCGGGGGGGCCCGTCGTCGATGGAAGGAACGTGGAACTGGGGCTCGTCTGTTTCGGGGACGGGTCGAAGACCGGTTTCGCCAGTGGTACGACGTGGAATTGGAACCGTGATCGTGATCGGTATGAGTCCGGCAATTACACCGAAACCAGAAGGGAGGTCTTCGATGCCTCGCTCACGATCCAGACGTGGGCGGGGGGTGGACGTATCCGGCTACCCAAATCACTGATCCCGCCGATCAATTCTCGTGGCGATCAGGGATGGTGGGAGCTGCGCGACGTATCCGTCAGCCCCGATACGATCCGCGCCAGTTACCGCCTGAACGGGTTGAACAAGCCAAAGCTGACGATCGACCGGCGCAGCGGCCGCATCACGGTCGAGGGTATGAGCAACTATGGCTTTCGCGGCACGTGCGACACGATCGGGCACGAACCGCGGCGATTCTAGGGTAAAGCGGGGTGGACGCGCTGCCGACGCGTGGTGGGCGATAGCCGAGGCGCGCGCTTGAACGACTGTTATCGGGAGTTCTGATTCCTCAACCTGAGCATCCGTGCGTGGACACTTTCGGCCAACCCCGTTTTCGGGGATCGAGTTTCGGAAACGACCGGGTTGGGAAGATTGCGGACTGCACCTTTTGGGAGTGCGGGTAGCGATAGCCGACGTCGCTGCCTTTCCATAAAAGTTAGACTTTCGGTAATTGCTGGTCGCGTCGTATCAAAGCGGCGATACTAGAATGGAGAGGGGCCATCATGAACAGCAAAGGACGTAGTAATACTTTCATTTTTGCCAGTTTATACATGATGCTTTCCGGGCCGGTACATGCACAATCCGATGTCTCCCGAGCGACTTTAATACAAGCTAAGCAAGTGCGTATCATATCCGAACCCGGTGTAATGCTTGCTGGTGAATTGCAGGTCCCGCGTTCCGGAGACACACGCAAGCCTGCGGTGTTGCTGCTGGGCGGGGGCGGTGCTTCACCTCACGGCATTTATCCGCTGTTGGAGGCAAGGCTACACGCGAAGGGGATCGTGACGCTCAGCTTCGACAAACGAGGTGTAGGCCAATCGACGGGTACGTTCGATGATGCGATGGAACCCGCGCAACGCGATGCCCGCGCGGCGCTTGCCTATCTGCGATCGCGCCGTGACGTCATCGACATAGATCGCATCGCAATACTGGGACTGAGCCAAGGGGCGGTGATTGGGCCGGCGCTTGCTGTCGAGAACCCGTCTATTGCCGCTGTTGTCGCGCTGGCTGCCCCGGCGGGAGAGCGCGGGATGCTGTTCCTCGATGCGATGCGGGTAAAGCTAGCGGCTGCTGGGATGGAGGCGAAGGCTGTCGAGCACGTCGTCAGCGCTACGCGCTTCTATCTCGATGCGCTGACGACAGCCGCGCCGCCTGAGACGATTGCTGGTGGTCGTATCGCATTGGTTCAGTCGTTTGTCGCCAGTGGATGGAAGCAGGATCAGGCCGAAGGCGCAGTGAAAACTTTGAGCGATCCGGCAACGTCGTCCCTCTACACCGTTGCCGCCAATCAGGTTCTCTCGCAGGTTCGTGCGCCGGTGCTGGTGATTTATGCGGCAGACGACACGGTCGTATCCAGCGCACTCAGCATACCGGAGGCGAGGCGCGCTTTGAGCAAGAACAAAGATGCTTCTATCGTCGAAATGCCCAACGTCGAACACGGTTTCAAACCGCTTGTTCTAACGGCATCCGGAAAGCGGGACTATCAAGGGTGGCCTATCTCTGATCCTGCCACCCTCGATCTCATAAACGAGTGGCTCCCCCGCCGCCTTCTTCAACCCACAAAAGCAAAATAGATACTTGGCAAGACGCCTCGCACGCGCATGATAGTCCGTCGCCAGTCGCGTAGTTAACGGCACGTGAGCGTTCCACAAACGAACCCATGGCGGGACACTTGTGCGGGCGATCACGCCGATAGCCGTCCAGGACATCGCCTTTCGCAAAAGCTGTTTCCGATCGCTCTTTCCCGAAATGGGCTGTCGGAGACGGCAAAACGGGAAAGCTCGTACTTGACGAATGGCTGCTATCGGAAGTCCGAAACGCCAACTCAAGCCTCTGGATGTCGGCATCATGCGCCTGCGCGTGGCGGTTTGCGATAGCGTCAGCCCTCGCGTGTTCGCGTCTGTGCGAAGGCAGCCGAATAATGGCGAAAAAAGCTGGTGCCCCCGGCGAGATTTGAACACGCGGCCTACGGTTTAGGAAACCGTCGCTCTATCCGGCTGAGCTACGGGGGCATCGTCGGCGCATTACGCCGGTCGGGGGGGACGATCAAGCTCGGGTAAGCGTGGAAAGCTCGGGGCTTGCGTCCGGTCGGTCGGCCTGTCGCCGGACCCTTGGTATAAACTTCGTGGCGTCGAACGGCTGATCGCGATCAAGGCGCGATCAGAGTCGCGCTCGGGAGGCAATCAAGCTTGCGGTCGGGTTGCGATCAGGATCGTGATCGGGTCCGATCAAGGGCGACGGGTATCGCTCACGATGCCCCGTCGCCGCTTGCCGTGCAGTGCAGTGCAGGCGGTTAGGCCTTGACGTGCTGCGAGATGTACTTGTTCATCTCGAACATCGTGCACTTGTCACGCCCGAAGACCTTCTTCAGCTTCTCGTCAGCCAGAATCTCGCGCTTGTTCTCGGGGTTCTGGAGGTTGTTGGCCTTGATGTAGACCCACACCTTGCTGATCACTTCGCTGCGCGGCAGCTTGTCGTTGCCGACGATCTCGCCGAGCTCGGGAGAGGGCTGGACGGGGGCGTGGATGCCGCCGGTCTTGGGAGCTGTAGCCATAAGCATTCCTTCCTGTTGCACGCGTGCGTTAGGCACTGCGCGCGTGGTCACGCCTTGGTGAGCGCGTCCGCCTTGTGCGCTGCCTTGCCGCCCTTGTCACTCCTTACGATGAACTGCGGCTCCTCCTTGGAGGCCTTGACGGTGTGGCCCTTGATCTTCGTGTCGGTCGTCTGCTTCTTCTCGACCGTGCCGTGCGCCTCGCCGCCGTGCGATTTCCAGGTGACCTCGTCGCCCTTCTTCGGATCCTTCATCGCGCCATCTCCTTGATTTGAAAGGATCAAGCGCGGGAAAGCGGCATTGGTTGCATCGGCGGCGGGTTGCGGAGGCGGGGCGCGGGGGGCATCAGGGCGGCAATCAAGGAGACCGACCGATGAAGACCCGCGCCGCTGTCGCATTCGAGGCAAAAAAACCGCTCGAGATCGTCGAACTCGACCTCGAAGGGCCGAAATCCGGCGAAGTTCTCGTCGAAATCATGGCGACGGGCATCTGCCATACCGACGCGTACACGCTCGACGGGCTTGATTCGGAAGGCTTGTTTCCGAGCGTGCTGGGCCATGAAGGCGCCGGCATCGTCCGCGAGATCGGCGCTGGCGTGACGAGCGTCGCGGTCGGCGATCACGTGATTCCGCTCTACACGCCGGAATGCCGCCAGTGTAAGTCGTGTCTCAGCCAGAAGACCAACCTGTGCACCGCGATCCGCGCGACGCAGGGGAAAGGGCTGATGCCCGACGGGACGACGCGGTTCAGCTACAAGGGCCAGCCGATCTTCCATTACATGGGCTGCTCGACCTTCTCGAACTTTACGGTGTTGCCGGAGATCGCGGTCGCCAAGATCCGTGAGGACGCGCCGTTCGATACGTCGTGCTACGTCGGTTGCGGCGTGACGACGGGCGTCGGCGCAGTGGTGCACACGGCGAAGGTCCAGCCGGGCGATACGGTCGTGGTGTTCGGGCTCGGCGGAATCGGACTGAACGTGATCCAGGGCGCACGGCTTGCCGGCGCGGGGATGATCGTCGGTGTCGACATCAACCCGGACCGCGAGGAATGGGGGCGTCGCTTCGGCATGACTCACTTCGCCAACCCGAAGGATGTCGGCGACATCGTCCAGCACATCGTCGCGCTGACTGATGGCGGTGCGGACTATACGTTCGACGCGACCGGGAATACGACGGTGATGCGGCAGGCGCTGGAGGCGTGCCATCGCGGCTGGGGCACCTCGATCGTGATCGGC
Organism: Sphingomonas sp.; assembly: GCA_021154945.1. Taxonomy (GTDB): domain Bacteria; phylum Pseudomonadota; class Alphaproteobacteria; order Sphingomonadales; family Sphingomonadaceae; genus Sphingomonas. Next base: position 1,733 of record JAJNQF010000476.1, on the reverse strand, counting down.
GTGGCCGAGGCGGGCAAGGAGATCTCGACGCGGCCGTTCCAGCTCGTCACCGGGCGCAACTGGCGCGGGACCGCGTTCGGCGGCGCGCGCGGGCGGACCGATACGCCGAAGATCGTCGACTGGTACATGAACGGGATGATCGAGATCGACCCGATGATCACGCACCGCCTGACGCTCGACGAGATCAACAAGGGCTTCGACCTGATGCACGCCGGCGAGAGCATCCGCTCCGTCGTGATCTACTGAGGAGCGCGTCCATGTTTACGCACATCATGCTCGGCGCCGACGATATCGCGGCCTCGAAGGCGTTCTACGACGCGGCGCTGGGTGCGCTCGGCGTTCCCGAGGGTGTCGTCGATGACTGGGGGCGAGTGGTCTATGCGCATGACGGCGGGCGCTTCCTGCTGACCAAGCCGATCGACGGGCAGCCGGCGAGCCACGGCAACGGCAGCACGATGGGGTTTGCCGCCGCGTCGACCGAGGCCGCCGATGCTTGGCACGCTGCTGGGCTTGCGAACGGCGGGACGGCTTGCGAGGATCCGCCGGGCGTCCGGGAAGCGACCGGGGGGCGGAAGCTGTATCTGGCGTATCTCCGAGATCCGTCGGGGAACAAGATCTGCGCGCTGCACCGGGTCGCGTGATGAAGACCGTCTCCACCAGCAAGGCGTATGGCGGCATTCAGGACGTGTACCGCCACGCCTCGACCGCGACCGGCACCGACATGACCTTCGCCGTCTATGTCCCGCCGCATGACGAGGGCGCGCGGTTGCCGGTATTATGGTTCCTGTCGGGGCTGACGTGCACGCATGCGAACGTCATGGATAAGGGCGAGTATCGGCGGGCGTGTGCCGAGCTTGGCGTGATCCTCGTCGCGCCGGATACCTCGCCGCGCGGGGACGACGTGCCGGACGACGACGCGTACGACTTCGGCAAGGGCGCGGGCTTTTATGTGAACGCGACCGAGGAGCCCTGGGCGAAGAATTTCCGGATGCGGTCCTATGTCGAGGACGAACTGCCCGCACTGATCGCAGCGCAGTTTCCGATGGCGGACATGGCGCGGCAGGGCATCTTCGGACACTCGATGGGCGGCCATGGTGCGCTGACGATCGCGTTGCGCAACCCGGACCGATTCCGGAGCGTGTCGGCGTTCGCGCCGATCGTGGCGCCGTTGCAGTGTCCCTGGGGCGAGAAGGCGCTCGGCGGGTATCTCGGGGCGCACCGGACGGCGTGGCGCGCGTATGACGCTTGCGCGCTGATCGAGGATGGCGCGCGGGTATCGGAGATTTTGGTCGATCAGGGGGATGCGGATGGCTTCCTGGTCGAGCAGTTGAAGCCGGACTTGCTGGCGGCGGCGTGCGAGGCGGCTGGGATCGGGCTGACCTTGCGGATGCAGCCGGGATACGACCACAGCTATAACTTCATCTCGACCTTCATGGCGGACCACGTCGCTTGGCATGCGGAGCGGTTGGGGCGCTAACCGCGGTTTCGATGGTTCAAGGCTGTCGGTGTGCAGGCCGTGCCCTCACCCTCGCCTCCTTCGGCGTCTCTCCCTCTCCCGACGGGAGAGGTAAGGGGCACGCGGCGTCTTCGCCTTGGGAAGGGCGAGGGCGAGGGAGTATGTGTCGTCACGGTGTGGTTTGGGCCAACGCCGTCCCAAAGATCGTCATCCTGACGAAAGTCAGGACCCAGGGTTACGTGCGCCGCACCGATTGGCTCTGGGTCCTGACTTTCGT
>JAJNQF010000468.1 GCA_021154945.1 Sphingomonas sp. | reverse complement strand
AACTTCAACGATCTCGAAGGCGCGCTCGCGCTGATCGACGACAACACGGCGGGCTTCCTGGTCGAGCCGATCCAGGGCGAGGGCGGCATCCGCCAGGCGAGCCACGAGTTCCTGACCGGCCTGCGGAAAGCGTGCGACGAGCACGGCCTGTTGCTGGTGCTCGACGAGGTCCAGTGCGGCTACGGCAGGACCGGCAAGTTCTTCGCGCATGAGCTGTATGGCATCACGCCCGACATCATGTCGGTTGCCAAGGGTATCGGCGGCGGCTTCCCGCTGGGCGCGTGCCTCGCGACCGAGGAAGCGGCGAAGGGTATGGTCGCCGGCACGCATGGTTCCACCTATGGCGGCAATCCGCTCGGGATGGCAGCGGGCGAGGCGATCCTCGACGTGATCCTCGAGGAGGGCTTTCTGGAGCACGTCACGGCGATGGGCGACCGGTTGCGGCAGGGGCTCGAGCAGATGATCCCGAACCACGATCACCTGTTCGACAGCGTCCGCGGCACCGGGCTGATGCTCGGGCTGAAGCTAAAGAGCGACAGTCGCGCGTTCGTCGCGTTCGCGCGCGATCACCACAATCTGCTGCTGGTATCGGCGGGCGAGAACGTCATCCGCATCCTGCCGCCGCTGGTGATCGACGAGAGCCACATCGCCGAGTGCATCGACAAGCTGTCGACCGCCGCGCGGGTGTATGTGCCGGCTGCCGACGACTGACTTAAAATCCTCCCCGCAAGCGGGGAGGGGGACCATGCGAAGCATGGGGGAGGGGGATCGCCTCGAAGCGCAGCGCCTGTGGAGGTCCCCCTCCACCATTCGCTATGCGAACGGTCCCCCTCCCCGTGCCGGAGAGGAATTATGCGCCATTTCCTGAATCTCACCGATGCCGGAGCCGATGGCATCGCCGCGATGCTCGCCGACGCACTCGACCGCAAGGCGGCACGCGCAGGCTTCTCCAAGGGCCGCGCCGACGCTGATGCGCCGCTTGCCGGCCACACCCTCGCGATGGTGTTCGAGAAGAATTCCACCCGCACGCGCTTCTCGTTCGACATGGCGATCCGCCAGCTCGGCGGCACCTCGATCGTGTCCGACGCCGGCTCGATGCAGCTCGGGCGCGGCGAGTCGATCGCCGACACCGCGCGCATCCTGTCGGGCTATGTCGACGCGATCATGATCCGCACCGACGATCACGCCAAGATCGAGGAAATGGCGCATCACGCTTCGGTCCCGGTCATCAACGGCCTGACCGACGCGTCGCATCCGTGCCAGATCATGGCCGACCTGCTGACGATCATCGAGAGCGGCAAGTCGCTGCCCGGCCTCAAGGTCGCGTGGCTGGGGGACGGCAACAACGTGCTCGCGTCGATCGTCGAGGCCGCCGGGCTGATGCAGTTCGACATCGTCGCAGCCTGCCCGCAGGGGTATATGCCGACCGACGCCGATGTGGCGCTGGGCAAGGGCCGGGCGCGTATCGTGTCGACGCCGCGCGAGGCGGTCGAGGGGGCGGACATCGTCGTCACCGACACCTGGATTTCGATGGGGCAGGCGCATGCCGACACCAAGCTCGCCGCGCTGACCCCGTATCAGGTCGACGCCGCGCTGATGGCACTGGCCAAGCCCGACGCGAAGTTCCTCCACTGCCTCCCCGCGCACCGCGGCGAAGAAGTCACGCCCGAGGTGATCGACGGCCAGCAGTCGCTGATCTGGCAGGAGGCGGAGAACCGCCTGCATGCGCAGAAGTCGGTGCTGCGTTGGTGCTTCGGTCAGATCGGCTGAGGGGGCGTGTCGGTTGAAGCCACGGGTCTAGGTCCCCATTTTCGTCATTCCCGCGGAGGCGGGAACCCATAAACGCTACCGGCTCGGCTTTCACGGTCGTTTGCCATTATGGATCCCCGCCTGCGCGAGGATGACGAAGGAACGATGGTGAACGACCCCAACATGACCGATCTCGACCGCGCGCTGGCCTTCGCGATCCCCGCTCGAAGCGCGCGCGGCCGGATCGTCCGGCTCGGCACCGCGCTCGACGAAGTGCTCGCCGCGCATGCCTATCCCCCCGCGATCGAGAAGCTGCTCGCCGAGGCGCTGACGCTCGCCGCGCTGATCGGCTCGACGCTCAAGGATTCGAGCGGCCAGCTGACGATGCAGACGCGCACCGACAACGGCGTCGTCCAGCTGCTCGTCTGCGACTATCGCGGCGGCGAGGTGCGCGGCTACATCGAGTACGACGCAGACAAGCTCGCCGAAGCCCCCGCCGAGCCCTCGCTGTTCGCGCTGTTCGGTGCCGGCTATCTCGCGATCACGTTCGACATGGCGAGCAGCAACGAGCGCTATCAGGGCATTGTGCCCCTCGACGGCGATACGCTGTCGCAGGCCGCGCAGAGCTATTTCACCCAGTCCGAGCAGATCCCGACGATGATCCGCACCGGCATGGCGAAGGGCCTGGACGGTCGCTGTGTCGCCGGGGGACTGTTCCTCCAGCATCTCCCCGAGGGCGAGGATGGCCGCGAACGGCTGCACACCAAGCTCGACCATCCCGAGTGGGAGCATGTGGCGACGCTCGGCAATACGATGGGTGCGGAGGAACTGACCGACGCCACCTTGCCGCTGGAGACCTTGGTATGGCGGCTGTTCAACGAGGAAGAGGACGTCCGCATCCTCGCGGATATCCCGATCGTCCGCGGGTGCCGCTGCGATCCGGACTATATCAAGGGCGTGATCTCGAAATTTCCGTTGGAGGAACGGCGCTCGATGGCGGACGAGACCGGCTTCATCGTCGTCGACTGCGCGTTCTGCGCGAAGAAATTCCCGGTGCCGGTGGAGGGTTAAAACCCTCGCCCCTCCGGGGAGAGGGAGGGGCCCGCGCGTACTTGCGCGTGGGAGGGTGAGGGGCTTGAGGCTCGGGACACCATTCCCAACTACCCCTCACCCTTCCGCAGCCAAGCGGCTGCTCCCTCCCTCTCCCCGTAGGGGAGAGGGAAAAGACGACCGTTAACTTCCTTTTCACCCCTCTTCGCTACCCCTGATCACGTGCTTTTATTCGGCACGTTTTTTCTCCCTTGTGGCGCGATCTGCGCCAACCTCAGGGCCGCTCCACCGGGCGGCCCTTTCTTTTTGCGCGCCGCTGGCCTAGCGAACTCCGCATCATGACATCTCCTGCTCCCTTTGCGGTCGCGCTCGTTTCGGGCGGGCTCGACTCGATGGTATCCGCCGCGATGGCGCGCGAAGCCGGCCAGCGCCTGCTCGCGCTGTCGTTCGACTATAACCAGCGCCACCGCGTCGAACTCGCCGCCGCGCGCCGGATCGCCGACGCGCTCGGCGCCGAACGCCACATCGTCCTGCCGATGGACCTTTCCGCGTTCGGCGGCTCCGCGCTGACCGCCGATATCGACGTCCCCAAGGACGGCGTGGGCACCGAAGACGGGGGCGGCATCCCCGTCACCTACGTCCCCGCGCGCAACACGATCTTCCTCAGCCTCGCGCTCGGCTGGGCCGAGGCGGCGGGCGCGCGCGACATCTATATCGGTGTCAACGCGCTCGACTATTCCGGCTATCCCGATTGCCGCCCCGAGTTCATCGCCGCCTTCGAAGGGCTAGCCGAACTCGCCACCAAGGCCGGCGTCGAGGGCGATCCGTTCCGTATCCAGGCGCCGCTCCAAAACATGACCAAGGCGGATATCGTCCGCGAAGGCACGCGCCTCGGGCTCGATCTCGGGCTGAGCTGGTCGTGCTACGACCCGGCACCGGGCTCGCTCCATTGCGGCGAGTGCGACAGCTGCCGCCTGCGCGCGCGCGGTTTCGAAGAGGCGGGGATCGCCGACCCGACCCGCTACGCCGTGCCTCCGGCATCTGGGCCGGCCTGACGCCATGAGCTACGCCGTCAAGGAGATGTTCCTGACGCTGCAGGGCGAGGGCGTGAACGCCGGCCGCCGCGCGGTGTTCGTCCGGTTCGCCGGCTGCAACCTGTGGTCGGGCCGCGAACAGGATCGTGCGACCGCGGTGTGCAAGTTCTGCGATACCGAATTCGTCGGCACCGATGGGCTCGGCGGCGGCAAGTTCGCCGATGCGCGAGGCTTGGCGGCGGCGGTTGCGGGATTCTGGGGCGAAGGCTCGAGCGACCGCTTCGTCGTCCTCACCGGTGGCGAGCCGATGCTCCAGATCGACGATGCGATCGTCGACGCGCTGCATGCCGAGGGCTTCCGGATCGCGATGGAAAGTAACGGAACGATCGCCGCGCATCCCGGTATCGACTGGGTGTGCATCAGCCCGAAGGCGGGCAGCATCGTCGTCCAGCGCACCGGCGATGAACTGAAGCTGGTCTGGCCGCAGCCGGGCACCGATATCGCCGATGTCGAGACCTGGGACTTCGCGAACTTGCTGCTCCAGCCGCTCGACGATCCACAGGCGGACGCGAACCGCGAGGCGTGCGTGGAGATGGTGATGGCGCGGCCGCAATGGCGGTTGTCGTTGCAGACGCACAAGCTGCTGGGCCTGCGCTGAGCGCTTGGGGCGGGCGTTCCTCGAGGATGTCCGCTCCCCCACATCCCCCGATCCGTCATCCCAGCGAAAGCTGGGATCTCCTCGTGTGGCGCCTGTTGCCCGCCTCGCGAGATACCCCAGCTTTCGCTGGGGTGACGGATCGAAGGAGGGGGCTGGTGTTCGTTCTCACCGATAGCCGTCCGCTGCCAGTTGGCCTCGGACGCTACGGCAAGACGCAGTTCGGATCGGTAACGGCTTACCGCCCGGCAATCCCCACACCCGCCGGCGGCCAATTCTGCGCGCCGCACTTCTTGGCGACCCATTCGCCCTTCTTGTTCCAGCAGATCGGGTCGAGGCGTATCATCATCGGCGCCGAGCGCTCGCTGCCGATGTATCGCGGGAAGCGCTGTTCGCCCCACGGAATCAGGCTGTTGCGCAGTTCGCGCGAACGGGCCAGCGCGACCTCGGCGAAGTGGCCGCGGGGTGCGAACACCGCGTCGCGACCGATCGAGGCGGCGGTCTGGCAGAAGCCGTATTGCGCGGCGACCGTCGCGAAGCTGGAATAGGTGCGCGTCCCGAACTGGTCGAGCGCGGCCTGCCCGGCGCGCGCGCCGGCGGCCTTGTTCACGCGCAGGAAATACTTGGTCAGCGTATCGAACGCGCCCTTCAACTCTTCGCCATGATCGGCAAGGATCGAATTATAGTTGGGCACGGTCAGCAGCGTCGGCTCGAACTGGCACTGCAGCGCGGCGACGTTCAGCGCGGCGCGCATGTGCCACACGAGGGCCGCCCGCATTTCCGCCGATGTCGCGCCCGGCAGGGGCTGGCCCAGATCGGCCTCTTCGCCGGTAACGGCCGCGCCCGAAAAATCGCGCGACTGCAAAAAGAACTGCGCCGACGCCGACTGCGCCACAGCGAGCCCGCTCGACGCCACGCATAGCGCGAGCGCGGTACGCAACACCTTCATTCCAACCTCCCCAGGGCACACTTCAAGTCCGCGAATCTAGAGCGTTTCCGCAAAACTCCCAAGCGATTTTAACCTTTTCCGGTGATCGGCGGAACATCGTCCGCAAGCTCTCTCTCAGCTCGATTCGCCGTGCCCGAAACGATCCCGGCACGCGGTGCAAATCCGACCTCGAACGCGCGCCCTTGAA
>JAJNQF010000454.1 GCA_021154945.1 Sphingomonas sp. | reverse complement strand
CGGACCGTGGTCCGACCGCCGCTGCAATCACTAAAACCCAGTTAGTTCAGCGCGTGACCGAAGCGATGCCGCCGGCTGCGCCAGTGGCTTCGGCGGTCTTGAATGCGACCGGGACGCCGCCCGACACACCCGATACGCGATCGCCGCGGACGATCAGGTGGAACTTCTGGCCCGACGGGTAGCGACGGCCGTCGATGACCTGGCGGCCACCGTCCTGGGTCGAGGTGTAGACATAGGTGCTGCCCTCATGGACGAAGCTCTGCTTGGACTCTGCGGCCATGCCGATCGTCGAGGTGAGGGCGGCTGCTGCTGCTGCGATGATCTTGAAACTAGTGCGCATGATCGTGTCTCCCGCGTTGTGCGTCGAGCCGGATCAGGTCTTCTCCCAACTCTCGAGTCGGATAAATATTGCGGTGCAGCATAAGCCGCAATTGCAAAGCCGGCGATCACGCTTGCGTGCGCTGCAACGACGTATCGACCTGACGATGCGGTGAACTGCGGCGGTGACATAGTTCCGCGACATCTCAGGCGCATAGCCGACGCGAAGGAGAGGGATCGTGTCTGCTTCCAGTATCGCGCTCAATCGGTTCGGCCTTGGTGCGAGGCCCGGTGAGGGCGTCTCCGGGGACCCGGCGAAATGGGTGCTCGCGCAGTGCGAGCGCTTTGATGCGCGGCCCCCAGCAATTGCCACCGCGCCGTCGACGTCGAGCGTTTCGGCGACCCTGGCGACGTATTTTGCGCAGCAGAGGATGATCAGGGCGGAGTTCGGACCCCGTAGGCCGAAACCGGCGCCGGGCGCCGCGGCGCCGATGAACGCGCCGGGCACCTCTACGCCGATGGCGGCACCCGCCTTGCCAGCCACGATGGCCCCGCCCGCCATGCCCGGTCCAGCCGCAGACAATCCCGGCGAAGCGGCCCGGCGCGCCGCGCGGCAACTCGCCGGCAAGCAGAGTCGCGACGATTACGGCGGCGCGGTTGCGGCCCGAACGATTGCCGCGCTGACGAGCGGTGCGCCGTTCGTCGAGCGGCTCGTGCATTTCTGGGCGAACCATTTCGCGGTTTCCACCGACAAGCTCGAAGTCACCGGGCTCGCCGGGCCGATGGAGTTCGAGGCGATCCGCCCGCACGTCCTCGGCAATTTCGCCGACATGCTGAACGCGGTCGAGCGTCATCCGGCGATGCTGCTGTATCTCGATCAGGCCGTATCGGTCGGCCCCGACAGCCCGTTCGCCGCGCGCCGACCCAAGCGACGCACCGGCCTCAACGAAAATCTCGCGCGTGAAATCATGGAGTTGCACACGCTCGGCGTCCGCAGCGGGTATACCCAGGCCGATGTCACCGAATTCGCGCGGGCGATGACCGGCTGGACGGTCGCGGGGATCGGTCGCGGGCCGGGTGCGCGCATGCGGGATGACGCGCGTCCTGGCGCGTTCTTGTTTCTCGCTGAGGTGCATCAGCCGGGCGACCGGACCGTGATGGGCAAGCGCTATCCCGCGGCAGGCGAGGCGCAGGCACAGGCGGTGCTGGCCGATCTTGCGATCCATCCGGCGACCGCGACTCATATCGCGACCAAGCTCGCGCGGCATTTTGCGGGCGACACGCCGCCGCCGGCGATGGTGAAGCGCCTCCAGGCCGCGTTCCTCACATCGGGCGGCGACCTGCCGACTGTCTATCGCGCGTTGGTGGCGTCCCCGGAAGCTTGGGTGACGCAGCCGGTGAAATTCAAATCGCCGTGGGAATGGTATGTCTCGACGCAGCGTGCGCTCGGCACGACCATGGTCCAGCCCGGTGTGACGGTGGGCATGATGAACCAGCTCGGCCAGCCGGTGTGGAAGCCGGGGCAACCGGTCGGCTACGACGATATCGCTGCAGCCTGGGCCGGGCCCGACGCGATCCTGCGCCGCGTGGAGGCGGCGGAGCGATTTGCTGCGCGTGCCGGGCCGGTCGATGCCCGTGCGCTGGCGCCGACGCTGTTCCCGGCGTCGCTCAGTCCTGCCACCACGCAGGCGATCGCCCGCGCGGACAGTCCGGCGCAGGGGCTCGCGTTGCTGCTCGTCGCCCCCGAATCGATGCGGAGATAGTCATGCTCGACCGTCGTTCCTTTCTCTCGACCGGTACGCTCGGCGTGCTAGCGTCCGCCTTCGCGCCGCGCATCGCCTTCGCGCGGGCCGCGACCAACAAGCGGTTCGTGTTCGTCATCCAGCGCGGGGCGGCGGACGGGCTCGGCACGATCGGTGCGGTCGGAGATCCCGCGTTCGCCGGGGTCAGGGGTGATCTCGCGGCCGACTTCGCCACCGGCACGAAGCTCGACGGCATGTTCGCGTTGCATCCGGCGATGACGGCGAGCGCGGGTCTCTACAAACAGGGCCAGGCGCTGTTCGCGCACGCGATCGCCTCGCCCTATCGCGACCGCTCGCATTTCGACGGGCAGAACGTGCTCGAGACGGGTGGCGCGAGTGCGTATCAGGTCCGCGACGGGTGGCTGAACCGACTGCTGGGCGTACTGCCCGCAGACGAGGCGCGCGCGATCGCGGTGGCGGCGACCGTGCCGATGGCGCTTCGCGGCCGGCGTGAGGTGGCGTCCTACGCGCCGTCGAACCTGCCGGATGCGTCGGACGACCTGCTGCAACGCGTGGCGATGCTCTACGACGGCGACCGGCAATTGCATGCGCTGTGGAGCGAGGCGATGGCGACACGCCAGTTGACCAGCGATCTCGGCCAGGACGGCGGCCGCAATGCCGCCGCGACCGGTGCGCTGGCTGCACGGTTGCTGAAACCCGACAATGGCGCGCGGATCGCGATGATCGAGACGGGTGGCTGGGATACGCATACGGGGCAGCGCGGGCGGCTCGCGGCGCAGTTGAAGGGCCTGGATGCCATGATCGCTTCGCTGCAGGCGGGGCTGGGGCCTTTATGGGCGGACACGATGGTGCTGGTAGCGACCGAGTTTGGGCGGACTGTGGCGGTGAACGGCACCGGCGGCACCGATCACGGGACGGGTACGGCGGCGATGCTGTTCGGGGGCGGCGTGAAGGGCGGGCGGGTCGTGTCGGACTGGCCGGGGCTGGCCCCCGCCGCGCTGTACGAGGCGCGCGATCTGAAGCCGACGATGCAGCTGGATGCGTTCATCGGCGGGGCGGTGTCGTCGCATTTCGGCATCGAGCCGGCGCGGGCGATGGCGGCGCTGTTCCCGGCGAGCGCGAAGACGGCCGCAGTCGAGGGTTTGGTGCGGGTCTAAGGTCGTT
>JAJNQF010000450.1 GCA_021154945.1 Sphingomonas sp. | reverse complement strand
CTTGCCGGTCGACGGATTGATCAATCGCCCGCCTTCGCCGCGCACCGCCTCGGTGATCAGGAAATTCTTGACCTCCAGGTTGTAGAGGCAGGTCGGGTGGAACTGCATCATCTCCATGTTCGAGACGCGTGCCCCCGCCCGCCACGCCATCGCGATACCGTCACCGGTCGCGCCGCGTGGAGCGGTCGAGAACAGATAGGTGCGGCCGGCGCCACCGGTGGCGAGAATCGTCGCGCGCGCGGTGTAGAGTGCGACACGCTCGGTCTTGCGGTCGACCGCGTAGACCCCCCAGACGTTGCCGGCGCCCGAATAGCGTTGCTCGTGACGGCCGGTGGCGAGGTCGATCGCGATCTGGTCGGGGACTAGGGTGATGTTCGGATGCGCTTCCGCGGCCTTCTGCAACGCATCCTGCACCGCCCAGCCGGTCGCGTCGGCGACGTGGACGATGCGGCGATGGCTGTGGCCACCCTCGCGCGTCAGATGCAACGCATTGCCCTCGGTTTCGAACGGCACGCCAAGGTGCGTCAGGCGCTCGATCGCGGCGGGAGCGCCTTCGACGACCATCTCGACGATCGCGCGGTCGTTCAGGCCGGCGCCTGCGACCATCGTGTCCTCGACATGGTTCTCGAACGTGTCGCCGGGCTCCAGCACGGCGGCGATCCCGCCCTGCGCCCAGGCGGTCGAGCCTTCGTTCAGCGCGCCCTTGGCGAGCACGGTGACCTTGAAGCGGTCGGCGAGGTTGAGCGCGGCGGTGAGACCTGCGGCGCCCGAGCCGACGATCAGGATGTCGCTCGTCATGCGTTGGCGGCACGGGTCAGGCTGAGGAAGACGTCCTCGAGATCGGGTTCCTTGGTCGAGACGTCGACGATCCCGAAGCCGCCGGACTGGATTGCCGCCAAGACTTCGCCGGCGTTCACGCGGTCCTTCTTGTAGGTGATCTCGAGCGTGCGGTTGCCCATCAGCGTGATCTTCTGGAAGCAGGCGTTGGCGGGGATATCGGTCACGTCGCGGTCGACAGTGACGGCGACGATCTTTTCCTGCGCCTTGCCGACCAGCTCGCGCGTGGGTTCGTTGGCGATCAGGCGGCCGTTGTTGATGATCGCGATGCGGTCGCAGAGTTCCTCGGCTTCCTCGAGATAATGGGTGGTGAGGACCACTGTCACGCCCGCCTGGTTGAGGCTGCGGACATAGGTCCAGAGCTGCTGGCGGAGTTCGATGTCGACGCCCGCGGTCGGCTCGTCGAGGACGAGGACGGGGGGCGAGTGGACCATGGCCTTGGCCACCATCAGGCGGCGCTTCATGCCGCCCGACAGCGTGCGGGCATAGGCGTGCGCCTTGTCCTCGAGGTGCACTGCGCGGAGCAGTTCCATCGTGCGGCGCTTCGCCTTGGGGACCCCGTAGAGCCCGGCCTGGATCTCCAGCGTCTCGAACGGCGAGAAGAAGGGATCGAACAGGATCTCCTGGTTGACGATCCCGATCGACGCCTTGGCGTTGCGCGGGTGGGCGTCAATGTCGAAGCCCCAGATCGCGGCGCTGCCGTCGGTCTTGTTGACGAGGCCCGCCAGGATGTTGATGAGCGTCGACTTGCCCGCGCCATTGGGGCCGAGCAGCCCGAAGATCTGGCCGCGGGGGACGTCGAACGTCACCCCGTCGAGCGCGCGCTTGCCGCCGGCGTAGGTCTTGCAGAGGTTCTTGATGGCGATCGCGGCTTCGGTCATGCTAGCGGCATAGCGGGGCGTCGCGGGCTGGTCATCCCCCAGGGCGTGTCAAAGAAGATTTGTTCGCGCAAAGGCGCAGAGGACGCGGAGGTGTCGCGCTTGTCGCGAAGCGACCTTTCGATAATCTACGGCGGAACAGATAGTGACGTCTCCCGATCGTCGGGCTGGATGCAACATCTCCGCGTCCTCTGCGCCTCTGCGCGAACCCATTCTTCCTTCTCCACCTCAAATCGAGCAGGAAGAACCAATTGCCCGTCCGCCACGCGCTTGCTATCGACCCCGCATGCATCCGCCGCTCGAAACAACCCGCGTCACCCACGCCCGCGTCGCCTGCGATGGCGCCACCGACATTCCCGGCGGCGCAGCGCTCGGCCATCCGCGCGTGTGGTTGCAGATCGACGAGACCGGCTATGTCGATTGCGGCTATTGCGACCGGCGCTTCATCCTCGTCGGCGGCGCGGCCGACGGCGCGGATCAGTCGACATTGCGCGATCACGGGGATGGCGCAGGGCGCTAAGCCGCTTATATCTATCGGATGACGATAGCAGCAGACCCCCGTTCGTTCCTCTACCGCGATACGCTCGACCCCGAGCAGGCGCAGGCGCTGACCGCCAAGGCGCTCGGCAAGGCCGATGACGGCGAGCTGTACCTGCAATACCGCAAGGCTGAGGCGTTCGGCTTCGACGACGGCCGGCTGAAGACCGCCTCCTACGACACGAGCTCGGGCTTTGGCCTGCGCGCCGTCTCGGGCGAGATGACCGCGTTCGCGCATTCGAACGAGATGACACCCGCCGCGATCCGCCGTGCCGCCGAGACGATGGCGCTGATCGAGCCGGGGGTCGCCGCGAAGGCCGGTCCGCCGCAGGGCACCAACCGCCACCGCTACACCGCCGCGGACCCGCTCGATCTGGTGCCGTTCGCGGACAAGGTGAATTTGTGCCAGACGATCGACGCGGCCTCCCGCGCCCGCGATCCGCGCGTCGCGCAGGTGTCGGTCAGCCTTTCGGGGACGTGGTCGGTGGTCGAGATCGTCCGCGCCGATGGGTTCGTCGCGACGGATGTCCGCCCGCTGGTACGCCTCAACGTCTCGATCGTCGCCGAGCAGAATGGGCGGCGGGAGACGGGCAGCTACGGGATCGGTGGCCGCTATCTCTACACCGACCTGTTCGAGCCGGCGACGTACAACCGCGCGATCGACGAGGCGTTGTCGCAGGCGCTGGTGAACCTGGAATCGATCGCCGCGCCGGCGGGCGAGATGACCGTGCTGCTCGGCAATGGCTGGCCCGGCATCCTGCTGCACGAGGCGATCGGTCACGGCCTCGAAGGCGATTTCAATCGCAAGGGTACGTCGGCCTTTTCGGGGCGGATCGGCGAACGTGTCGCGGCCGAGGGCGTTACGGTGGTCGACGACGGATCGCTCCAGGATCGCCGCGGCTCGCTGACGATCGATGACGAGGGCACGCCGACGCGCGAGACCGTGCTGATCGAGGACGGCATCCTCAAGGGTTATATGCAGGACCGGCTCAACGCGCGGCTGATGGGCGTCGAGGCGACCGGTAACGGCCGTCGCGAGAGCTACGCGCACGCGCCGATGCCGCGGATGACCAACACCTTCATGAAGGCCGGCAACGACGATCCCGCCGAGCTACTGTCGCGCGTCAAGAAGGGCATCTTCGCCAAGGCGTTCGGCGGCGGTCAGGTCGATATCGTGTCGGGCAAGTTCGTGTTCAGCTGCACCG
>JAJNQF010000428.1 GCA_021154945.1 Sphingomonas sp. | reverse complement strand
CTGCTGCGCCGCTATGGGCGCGCGCTGGCCGCGCGCAGCCGCTCGCCGCAGCGCCAGCTCGCGATGTGGCAGCGCATCGCGGCGCGTGTCCCGACCCAGACGCGGCGCTCCGAGGAAGGACAGTCCTTCCAGCAATTCTCGACCCCGCTGCCGCTCGCCTTTGTCGCCGCCTTCGCTGCCGCGATCCGGCCCGGCGATTGCGTGCTCGAGCCCTCGGCGGGGACGGGCATGCTCGCCGTGCATGCGGGTCTTGCGGGCGCGACGCTCGCGCTCAACGAATTCGCCGAACTGCGCGCGGGCCTGCTCGAGCTGCTTTTCGCGCCGACACCCGTCAGCCGTCACGATGCCGCGGCGATCGACGACCGGCTCGATCCGGCGGTTGTGCCCGATGTCGTTTTGATCAATCCGCCATTCTCCTCGCTCGTGAATGTCGACCGCAAGATGAAGGGCGCGGCGCTTCGCCATATCGCCTCGGCGCTGGCGCGTCTGAAAGACGGCGGCCGTCTCGTCGCGATCCTCGGCGCCGGCTGCTCACCCGAGGCGCCGGCATGGCGCGACGCCTTCATCCGCTTGCAGGAAAGCGGCACGCTTCGTTTCTCGGCGGCGATCACCGGCCAGGTCTTTTCGCGGCATGGCACGACGATCCCTACCCGCCTCATCGTGATCGACAAGATTCCCGCGGGCGATCCCGCGCAGCTTCTACAAAGCCGCGGTGAAGCGCCCGACCTTTCCACATTGCTCAAATGGGTCGAGGAGGATCTGCCGCCGCGCCCGGCACCGCCCGCTTTGCTCGCCGCAACGACGACGGTCGGGCCGGCCCGTACGGTCGCGAACATTGATCGCGCATGGGCCCCGGCTTCGGCAAAGGCTGCGCTGCCCGCCGATCCCGGCGTCGAGCTTGGCTATGAAATATTGGACTGGATGCCGCCCGAGGGCCAACTCGGCGACACCATCTACGAGCCCTATGCGCTCCAGTCGCTCCTCATTCCCGGCGCGAGGCCGCATCCCACCGCGCTGGTCCAGTCGGCCTCGATGGCATCGGTCGCGCCTCCCAAGCCTGTCTATCGACCGCATCTGCCGGCGCGGCTGGTCAGCGAAGGCATGCTGTCCGACGCGCAGCTCGAATCGATCATCTATGCGGGTGAGGCCCATGCCGGGCATCTCTCGGGCGCGTGGACGGTCGATGCCACCTGGGACGTCGTCGGCGCCGCATCCGATGACGCGGAAGGCGCGGTGCAGTTCCGGCGCGGCTGGTTCCTCGGCGACGGCACCGGCGCGGGCAAGGGCCGCCAGGTCGCGGGCATCATTCTCGACAATTGGTTGAAAGGGCGCCGCCGCGCGCTCTGGATCTCGAAGTCGGACAAGCTGCTCGAAGACGCCCAGCGCGACTGGTCGGCGTTGCAGCAGGAGAAACTGCTCGTCACCCCGCTGTCGCGCTTCCGCCAGGGGGCGCCGGTGAAGCTCGGCGAGGCCATTCTTTTCACCACCTATGCGACATTGCGTTCGCAGGGGCGCGAGGGGAAGGCGAGCCGGATCGAGCAGATCGTCGAATGGCTCGGCCGCGACTTCGATGGCGTCATCATCTTCGACGAGGCCCATGCGATGGCCAACGCCGCGGGCGGCAAGGGTGAGCGCGGCGATCAGAAGCCATCGCAGCAGGGGCGGGCCGGGCTTCGCCTCCAACATGCGCTTCCCGAGGCACGCATCGTCTATGTCTCGGCGACGGGGGCCACCACCGTGCAGAATCTCGCTTATGCCCAGCGCTTGGGTCTCTGGGGCGGCAGCGATTTCCCGTTCGTGTCACGGGCGGATTTCGTCGCGGCGATCGAGGACGGCGGGGTTGCGGCGATGGAAGTGCTCGCGCGCGACTTGAAGGCGCTCGGCCTCTACGCGTCGCGGTCGCTCTCCTTCGACGGCGTCGAATATGAACTGCTCGAACATGCGCTGACGGGCGAGCAACGGCGCATCTACGACAGCTATGCCGCCGCCTTCCAGGTCATCCACAACAATCTCGATGCCGCGATGGAGGCGGCGGGGGTGACGAGCGCCGAACATGGCACGCTCAACGCGCAGGCCAAGTCGGCGGCGCGATCGGCGTTCGAGAGCACCAAGCAGCGCTTTTTCAACCATCTCATCACCGCGATGCAGACGCCGAGCGCGATCGCGAGCATCGCGCGCGATCTCGAGGCGGGCCATGCGGCGGTCGTCCAGATTGTCTCGACCGGCGAGGCCTTGCAGGAGCGGCGGCTCGCCGAGATCCCGGCGGACGAGTGGAACGATGTGTCGGTCGACATCACGCCGCGCGAATATGTGCTCGATTATCTTGCATCGAGCTTCCCGGTCCAGCTGTTCGAACCCTGCACCGACGGCGACGGCAATCTTTCCTCGCGCCCGGCCTATGACGGCGATGGCAATATGATCGTCAGCCGCGAAGCCTGCCGCCGCCGCGATGCGATGATCGAGAAGCTGGCGAGCTTGCCCCCGGTGCCGGGCGCGCTCGACCAGATCGTCCAGCATTTCGGGGCCGACAAGGTGGCCGAGGTGACCGGGCGCTCGCGGCGGATCGTGCCGCGGGTCGGCGATGACGGTGACCTCCGTTTCGCGGTCGAAAACCGGCCTGGCAGCGCCAATATCGGCGAGACCCATGCCTTCATGGACGATGAGAAGCGAATTCTCGTCTTTTCGGAAGCCGGCGGCACCGGGCGGTCCTATCATGCCGACCTTGGCGCGAAGAACCAGCGCCGCCGCATCCATTATCTGCTCGAGGCGGGCTGGAAGGCCGATGCCGCGATCCAGGGGTTCGGACGCACGAACCGCACGAACCAGAAGCAGCCGCCGATGTTCCGCCCGGTATCGACCGACGTGAAGGCGCAGAAGCGCTTCATCTCGACGATCGCGCGGCGGCTCGACACGATGGGCGCGATCACGCGGGGGCAGCGGCAGACGGGCGGCCAGAATATGTTCAGCGCGCACGACAATCTGGAATCCTTCTATGCCCGCGACGCGCTCCGCCAGCTCTACATGCTGATCGTGCGCGGCAAGGTGGAGGGCTGTTCGCTGCTCAGCTTCGAGACCGCAACCGGGCTGTCGCTGCTCGATGCCGAAGGCGGGATTCGCGACGAACTGCCGCCGATCACGACCTTCC
>JAJNQF010000413.1 GCA_021154945.1 Sphingomonas sp. | reverse complement strand
CGACCCCGGTCTCATCCATCACCGCAAAGAAATCGCCCAGCGTCTTGTCGAGCTGCGCCATCTGGATGCACATCTCCGAGCCCTGTGTGCCATAGGTGTGGCCGATATAATCGGTCGCCGACGCGCCGATATCGATGATGTCGGTCTGCGGGCCCTTGCCGAGTTTCATGTCCTGGACGAGCGCGGCAGCCATCGCGAACACCGCCGCGTCGGACGCAGGCGATACGCGGAAGCCCTTCGCATCGCCCGCCTCGCGTTCGAAGCGTCCCTGACCGTAGGTCTTGCCCGCGATCACGATCGGATGGTTCACGCCTGCGCAATAGCCCGGCAGCGGCAGCGCCGCCTGCGGCTTGGCGATCAGCGCGGCGACCGCGTCGCGCGTGCGCTGCACCGCCGGCGGCACAGCACGCCCTGCATAGGAGACATAGGTCTTGCCGTCCCACCACCAGAGCTCGTCGACCTTGTGGCCGCCCATCATCACCGCCGCGCGATCCTTCCCCGCGACCGACACAGAGCGCGTCCGCGGATCGCGCGCCTTCATCATCTCGCCGAGCGTCGGCACCTTCAGGTGCATGTCGGACACGGTGTAGCTGTCGTGCGTGCTGCCTGTGACGCGCTCGTCCTCCGAGCAATAGACGATCTTGTCGGGCCGTCCCGCGCGCTGGTCGACCCAGTTGTTGGCGATGATCCCGGTATGCGCGGGCCGCATGCCCGTCAGGATCGTCGAATGGCCGGGGCACGTCTCGGTCGCCGCGTGGCTCTGGTACCCGCTCGGAAACACCGCGCCGTTAAGCAGCCGGGTGAAACCGCCGGTGTAATGGTTGCGATATTGCTGGAACAGGTCGGCGGCGAACTGGTCGACCGAGATCGCGACGATGAGCTTCGGCGGAGTCGTCGGAGTCGGGGCAGGCGACGCGGCTGTCGGCGCTGGTGAAGTCTGGGCGGATACCGATGCGGCCGTCGTCAGGAGCAGGGCGGCGATAAGTGCTTTCACGAACAGTCCTTTAGCCAGCGACGTCCCTCGAACGAGGCCGTCGCTTTGAAGTGCAATACGACAAGGTCACCGCTATGGCTTTGCGCGATGAACGACACAAGGATGGCCATGCGCAGTTTACGTTGCGTCCTGATGACGGTCTTGCTGACCGTGTGCGGGCTGGCAAGTGCGCCCACGTTTGCGGAATCGCTCAACGGCTCGAGCCAGCATCTGATGATGAAGCTGGTCGCCGAGAGCGATCACCCCAAGGCCGGCGCACCGCTGACGATCGCGCTGGCGACGACGCCCGAAACCGGCTGGCACGGCTATTGGCGCAACCCCGGCGACGCGGGTTTTCCGGCGACGTTCGACTGGACCTTGCCCGCGGGCGCGAAGGCGGGCGAGCCCGAATGGCCGGTGCCGACGACGCTGCTGATCGCGGGCCTGATGAACTATGTGTACGAAGCGCCCTATGCGCCGCTCGTGACGATCCAGGTTCCGGCGGGGCTGGCGGCGGGGACGAAATTCCCGATCCGTTTGAAGACGAGCTATCTTGTGTGCTCGGCGACGATCTGCGTGCCCGAGGAAAAGGCGCTGTCGCTCGACCTGACGATCGGCGACGGCGCGCCGTCGCAGGCGGCGGCGTTCGCCGGCTGGCGGCAGGCGATCCCGAAGCCGCTCGATGCCGGCGCGACCTATGCGGCGAGCAACGGGACGATGCGGATCGCGGTCCCGTTCCCGGCGAGCGCGAAGGCGGACAAGGCGTATTTCTTCCCCCTCACCACCGGCGTAATCGAGAACGGCGCCGCGCAGAAAGTGACCCGCGACGGCGACCGGCTGACGATCGAGACGAAGGTCGCGGCCAACGCGAAGACCGGCGGACAGATCGAGGGCGTGCTGCGGATCGGCGACGGGCAGGGGCTGGGCGTCAAGGCGACTCCCGGCGCCGTGGTCGGCAGCAGTTCGAGCACGGAGACCAGCGAAAGCATCTGGCTGACCGCGCTGATCGCGTTCGCGGGCGCGGTGCTAGGCGGATTGATCCTTAACATCATGCCCTGCGTCTTCCCGATCCTCAGCCTGAAGGCGCTCAGCCTCGCGCGCGGCGGTGCAAGCGAGAAGGACGCGCGCGGGGAGGCCCTGGCCTACACCGCGGGCGTCGTGCTGGTATGCCTCGGACTCGGCGCGGCGATCCTGGCACTTCGTGCAGGCGGCTCGGCCGTCGGCTGGGCGTTCCAGTTGCAGCATCCGGCGGCGATCGTCGTCCTGTTGCTGTTGAGCGTGGCGATCGCGTTCAACCTTGCCGGGCTGTTCGAGGTGCCGACGCCGCGCTTTGCCGGCGAGAGCGGCGCGAGCGGGGCGTTCGCGACCGGTGCGCTCGCGGCGTTCATCGCTACGCCGTGCACCGGGCCGTTCATGGGCGCGGCGCTCGGCGCGGCGCTGGTGCTGCCGTGGCCGGCGGCGCTTGCCGTGTTCGGCGGGCTCGGGATCGGCTTGTCGCTGCCGTTCCTCGCGATCGGGTTCGTGCCCGCGTGGCGGCGGTGGTTGCCGAAGCCCGGCGTGTGGATGGAAACGTTTCGCCACATCCTGTCGGTGCCGATGTTCCTGACCGCGATCGCGCTCGGCTGGGTGCTGGGGCGCCAGACCGGGGTGGATACGCTGACGCTCGCGCTGGTCGCGGTGCTGGCTGTCGGCGCAGTGCTCTGGGTCGGTGGCACCCGGCAGCGCAAGGGCAAGTCGTTCGGCGTCGCGGTACAGGTCGCGCTGGCCGTGGTGTTCGTCGGCAGCGCGGTTCTGATCGCGCGCGCGCCGCCGGCGGCGGCCAAGGTCGCGACCGCTGGGGACGAGCCATTCACCGAAGCAAAGCTCGCCTCGTTGCGGGCGGAAAAGCGTCCGGTGTTCGTGTATTTCACCGCCGACTGGTGCCTGACGTGCAAGGTCAATGAGAAGGCCGCGATCGACACGGCGGGCGTTCGCGACGCGTTCGCCAAGCATAAGGTGGCCGCGCTGATCGGCGACTGGACCGACGGCGATCCGGTGATGGGCCGCTTCATCCAGGCCCACAACCGTGCCGGTGTGCCTTTGTACCTGTACTACGCGCCAGGTGCCGCCGAGCCGACCGTGCTGCCGCAGGTCCTGACGCCGGGCTTGCTCGAAGGGCTGGGCGCCTAAGCGGATTCCCCTCCCTGGAAGGGAGGGGTTAGGGGTGGGTCGGCCCATTGGCTGGCGTGGCAACCGCCTCAAGCCAACCCACCCCAGCCCCTCCCTTCCAGGGAGGGGAGCAGGTCAATCAGTCATATTCTTGACTTGTGCAGCGCAGCGAAGCGTTGCAGCATGGAACCGTAACGCTTGATGGGGAATTGACCGTTCCGATGGGGAAACAGGCGTTCGACGAAATCATGGGGACGCCGGGCGATACGACCGCTCGTCCCGAACTTGCGGCTCTCGGGCATTGGATCGAGGAGACGCCCGACGCCGAGCTGCGCCGTCGGCAGGAAGCCGCCGAGACCACGTTCCGCCAGCTCGGCATCACCTTCGCGGTGTACGGCGAGAACGAAGCGGCCGAGCGGATCATCCCGTTCGACATCGTGCCCCGCGTATTCCTCCACGACGAATGGACCCGCCTGTCCGAAGGCCTCGTCCAGCGCGTCGAGGCGATCAACGCATTCCTCAACGACATCTATGGTGAGCGGCGCATCCTGAAGGAGGGCATCCTTCCCGAGGACCTCGTGCTCGGGAATGCGCAGTTCCGCCCCGAAATCGCCGGCATCCGCCCGCCGCACGGCGTGTGGGCGCATATCTGTGGGATCGATCTGGTCCGCACCGGGCCCGACGACTTCTTCGTCCTCGAAGACAATGCTCGCACGCCGTCGGGCGTCAGCTACATGCTCGAGAACCGCGAGGCGATGCTCCGGCTCTGCCCCGAGCTGTTCCGCGAGTTCCGCGTCGCAGCGGTCGACAGCTATCCCGACCTGCTGCTCGAGACGATGAAATCGGTCGCGCCGCACGGTACGGGTTCGAATCCGACCTGCGTGCTGCTGACACCCGGCCACTATAATTCCGCCTATTACGAGCACAGCTTCCTCGCGGACTCGATGGGAATCGAACTCGTCGAGGCCGCAGATCTGGTGGTCGACGATGATATCGTCTGGATGCGGACGATCGCGGGGCGAGTGAAGGTCGACGTGATCTATCGTCGGATCGACGACGATTATCTCGATCCGCTCGTGTTCCGTCCTGACTCCGCACTCGGTGTGCCGGGGCTGATCGCAGCCTATGCGGCAGGTAACGTCGCGATCATGAATGCGCCGGGCAACGGCATCGCCGACGACAAGGCGATCTACAGCTACATGCCCGACATTGTGAAATTCTACTCTGGCGGCGAGTGCAAGCTGCGCAACGTCGAGACTTGGCGCTGCCGCGAACCGCAGGCGCTGAAGTACGTGCTCGACAATCTCGAGGACGTCGTCGTGAAGCTGGTCGACGGCTCGGGCGGCTACGGCATGCTGGTCGGGCCGACCGCTTCGAAGCAGGAGATCGAGGATTTCCGTGCCGCGCTGATTGCCGAGCCGCATCGCTACATCGCGCAGCCGACGCTGGCGCTGTCGACCGTCCCGACGATGGCCGATGGCGGCCTGTCCCCACGCCACGTCGATTTCCGTCCCTTCGTGCTGAGCGGGTCGAAGGGCGTGCAGGTGGTCCCTGGCGGTCTTACCCGCGTCGCGCTGAAGGAAGGCTCGCTGGTAGTGAACTCCAGCCAGGGCGGCGGGACCAAGGACAGTTTCGTCCTGATGAAGGATCAGTCGCAGCGGATGGGAGCGGGCGGGATGACGCAGACGATGGGCGGCATGTCGCAGACGCTCGGCACGATCCTGCCGTCGCCGGGAGCGAATAGCTGATGCTCTCGCGTACCGCATCGTCGCTCTACTGGCTCGGCCGCTATTTCGAACGTGCCGACTTCATTGCAAGACTGGTCGAGGCCACGGTGCGTCTAGACGTCCTGTCGTCTCAGCCTGCGGGCGAGGCGGCCTGGGCCTCCGCGCTCGCCGTCACGGAGACCGAGGAGCCGTTCGCGACGCTCGGCGGCAATCTCAGCCAGACCGAAGTCGTGCGCTTCCTGACGCTCGATTCGAGTCATCCCGGCTCGATCGTCCGCTGCGTCGACATGGCGCGCAACAACGCGAAGGCAGTCCGCACCGCGCTGACCCGCGAGGCCTGGACCGCGATCAATCGCGCGTGGCTGCTGTTCGAGAACCGGACGACGCCGCGCAGCACGACCGACCAGCTGAACCTGGTCGAGGCGGTGAAGACCGAGACGCGCGGGTTCGAGGGCGCGGTGCACCGGATGCTGCGCAACCAGACGACGTGGTTCATCCGGCTCGGCCAGGCGGTCGAGCGCGCGGACAACACCGCGCGACTGCTCGACGTCAAATACCATATCCTGTTGCCCGAGGGCGAACGGCTCGGCGGGGCGATCGATCGCGACCAGTGGACGACGATCCTCCAGACCGTGTCCGCGGTGACCGCCTATCGTTGGCTCTACAATGACGGGCTGCGCCCTGCCGACGTGATCGACCTGCTGCTTGCGCGTGCGGAATTGCCGCGCAGCCTGGCGGCGTCGGTCGAGGAGACGGTCGACGTGCTCAATTTGCTGGCGAAACGCACGGGCAATCACGGGGAGGCGGACAGGATGGCACGAATGCGCGCATCACGCATGGCCAAGACGCGATCGGGCGAGGTCATCGCCTCGGGACTGCACCAGTTTCTACAAGCCTTCATCGCCGAGAATGCGCTGCTCCACGGCGCGATCGGCCGCCAGTTCAAGTTCCAATAATGCGGTTGTCGATCGATCATCACACGATCTACCGCTTCACCCAGCCGCAGGGCCGGCTCGTCCAGATGCTTCGGCTGACCCCTGAGAACACGCATGACCAGACCGTGGCGTCATGGCGGATCGACGTCGATTGCGACGCGCGGTTGCGGCCGGGACGCGACGGTTTCGGCAACGCGGTGACGATGCTCTATGCCGAGGGGCCGGTCGACGGGATCGAGATCACCGTCAAGGGCGAGGTGCTGACCAGCCACTCGGACGGCGTGCTGCGCGGCGTGCACGAGACGTTGCCGCCTGCGTTGTTCCTGCGTGCGACCGAGGCTACGGCGCATGATGCCACGATCGCAGAGTTCGCCGCGGATGCCGTGGTCGGCGCGCGCGACCGGATCGGCGCGCTGCACCGGCTCAATCGGGCTTTGCACCAGCAGTTCGTGTTCGATGCCGGCCGCCCCGAGCCGGGTCTCACCGCGGGTGCCGCGTTCCGCAAGGACAGCGCCACGCCGCGCGACATGGCGCAGATGTTCGCGGTCGCCGCGCGGTCGCTGGGGGCGCCGGCACGCTATGTGTCGGGCTATCATCACACTGATTTCGAGGTGGTGCATTTCCCTACCCCGCATGGCTGGGCGGAGGCGCATGTCGACGGGCTTGGCTGGGTCGGGTTCGATCCGTGCACGGGGATGTCGCCCGAGGAGCATTACGTGCGGGTTGCGATGGCGCTCGATGCGGCCGGGGCGGCACCGGTTGCTGGCTCGCGGCTGGGTGAGGGTGGCGAGGAGCTCGACGTCGACGTGGTCGTTCAGCGCGAGGACTGATTGCAGTCAGGCTCGGTAGCGTTTGGGATCGTGTGCGCGACTCAAAACATTGTTTCCCCGCGAAGGCGGGGACCCAGACTGGGCTCCCGCCTTCGCGGGAGAACAAGAAGTAGAGTGCAACGGATCAACACTCGGGCTAGCAAACTGCTTCAAACCAGCGCCGCAACCCGTTCCGGCTGCGTCACCAGATCGGCCTCAGTCAGCCGCCGCCAGCCCGCCGGCCCCAAGACCTCCAGCGGCCGGTACCGCGTCTTGTATTCCATCCGCGGTGAGCCCTTCACCCAATAGCCGAGATACACGAACGGCAGCCCCGCATCGCGCGCGCGGAGGATGTGGTCGAGGATGATGAAGTTGCCCAGCCCCGGCCGGTTCGCATCGTCGGCGGCGAAGAAGCTGTAGACCATCGACAGCCCGTCCGCCTGCCGGTCGGTCAGGCACGCGCCGATCAGCCTTCCCTGCACACCATCGACCGAAGGTTCGCGATATTCGACGATCAGCGAATTGACCGGCGAATGCTCGATCA
Organism: Sphingomonas sp.; assembly: GCA_021154945.1. Taxonomy (GTDB): domain Bacteria; phylum Pseudomonadota; class Alphaproteobacteria; order Sphingomonadales; family Sphingomonadaceae; genus Sphingomonas. The sequence goes on along the minus strand of JAJNQF010000413.1, from coordinate 18 downwards.
TGTCGGCATAGTCGTCCT
>JAJNQF010000411.1 GCA_021154945.1 Sphingomonas sp. | reverse complement strand
CGGCGAGGTCGACGACGTGGCCGCGGCCTCGGATGGAACCGCGGTCCTGATCGCCTGGAGCGAGAGGGCCAGCGGCGGGCGGAGCGCGATCCGCGCGATCCGCGTCGCGGCCGACGGCACGGTACCCGATCCGACGCCGATCGAGGTGGCGACTTCGACCGCCGGGGCGGCGGTCTCCGCGGCCGCCAATCCCTCGGCGGCGCTGGTCGCGTTCACCCGGAGCGAGCCGCACGGAGGCTCGGTCCGGGCGGTCCGATTGGGTCCCTAGGAGTCTGTCCGAGTAATCGCCACTCGGCCCAAGAATGAGTGTGTGATACCCGCGCCGACAGACGTCAATCGGTTGGGGGGCGGGAGATGGCGAAGACGTTTCGGCCTTGGGATCCGGACCAGCGTTTTCTGATTCCACCAGCGGTGCAGGAATTCGTACCGGCTGGGCACATGTCGCACTTCGTACGCGACCTGGTGCGCGACAGCCTCGACCTCTCGGCGATCCTCGAGACATACGGCGAGGAGCGAGGCTTTCCGCCTTACCATCCGACGATGATGACAGCGCTGCTGCTGTACGCGTACTCGCAGGGGATCTACTCGTCGCGCCGGATCGCGCAGGGCTGCGAGCAGCGGCTGGACTTCATGGCGGTGACGGCAATGGCGCGCCCGGACTTTCGGACGATCAGCGAATTTCGCCGCCGGCACTTGAAGGCGCTCGGTGGGCTCTTTCAGCAGGTATTGAAGCTGTGCGCGCAGGCAGGGCTGGTCAAGCTGGGGCACGTGGCGCTGGACTCGACGAAGATCCGGGCGAACGCGTCGAAGCACAAGGCGATGAGCTACGGACGGATGAAGAAAGAAGAGGCAAAGCTCAAGGCGGAGGTGGAGAGCTGGCTGAAGCGAGCGGAGAGCGCCGACGCTACCGAGGACCGGGAGTTTGGCGCGGAGAAGCGCGGCGACGAGCTGCCCGAGTGGGTGACGGACAAGCAGAAGCGGCTCGCGAAGATCCAGGAAGCGAAGGCCGCACTGGAGGCGGAATCGCGCGACGATGCTGGCGACGAGGAGCCACGACCGCCGAAGGACAAGGACCAGCGCAACTTCACGGATCCCGAGAGTCGGATCATGAAGACCGGCGGGCGAAACTTCGAGCAGAGCTACAACTGCCAGGCGGCGGTGGATGCGAAGAGCCACGTGATCGTGGCGCAGATGCTGACGAACAAGGCTGCCGATGTGGTCCACCTCGAGCCGATGGTGGCGCAGATCAAGCTGAACACCGGACGCCAGACGCGCGAGCTCTCCGCAGACGCAGGCTACATTTCGGAAGCGAACGTCCGGACGGCAGCGCGCCGGAAAATCCGCGCCTACATCGCGGCGGGCCGCGCGAAGCACGGCCATCCCGGAGGGTATACCGGACGACCGCCGAGACCGGGTAGTCGAGTGGCCGAGATGGCGGCGCGGCTCCGGCGCGGTGGCAAGCGCAGCCGGTATCGATTGCGGAAGGTGACGGTCGAGCCGGTCTTCGGGATCATCAAGCAAGCGCGGGGCTTCCGGCAATTCCTCCTGCGCGGTCTCGACAAGGTGGCCGGCGAGTGGAGCTTGGTGTGTACGGCGCACAACCTGCAGAAGCTGGCAGCGGTGACAGGATGAAGTGGATGCCGCATGAGAGGCCGAGCGGGCGACGAACCGGGGCCATGAACCCCTCCCACGTCGACCTGGCCGACCGTGCAGCGCTCGTCGATCACCCGCCGCCATCATCCATGACCCAAACCGTCTCGTTTGCGGTTACGCAGACGGGCTCCTAGCGAGCGGCGTCCGGGGCCGACCGGAATCGTGCCTCGCATCGCGTGGAGGGGGTCTGCGCGTGCGAAGGGTCGGCCCCGGTGCGAACCGATCGTCGAGCCGCGGAAGGCGGGGTTCCTCAGCCGCCCGGAAGTCCCGGCCCGGGGCTCTCCCCGATCCGATGGACGGCAGCGAGGTATTCCGCGACGACCCGATCCGCCCACGACCGGAATCGAATCGTCCCCTCCAGGAAGGCGCAATGACTTCCGCGCGCGGTCACGGCCAGGATCGTATCCGGCATCGCCCGGACGAGATCCAGGTGGTCGAGCACGTTCTGCCGGACACAGACCGGGTCGTCGTCCGCGTTGAGGATGAGGAGCGGGACGCGGATCCCGCGCGCGACCAGGGTGGGCTCGGAGGCACGTCGATACTCCTCCGCCGAGTCGTGACCGGCGACGCCGAAGCCGTGGGCATGGATCTCCGCGAGGGAACGACTGGCGAGCATCGACCCGTAGCCCGGAGCGTCGCGAAGGGCCTCCCGGTGGCGGGAGAGGTGGTAGGCCTTCACCAGCCGGGTCAGGAGCCGATCATAGGGCGGACCCAGGCGGGCGAACGCCTTCGTCGCGTCGTAGCCGGGGCAGAGAGCGACCGCGGCCGTGATCGGCGAGCGAGCCCCCTCCTCCCCGAGGAAGCGCACGAGGAGGGCCGAACCCGCCGACAGGCCCACGGCGTAGAGGCGGGAGTGGGG
>JAJNQF010000406.1 GCA_021154945.1 Sphingomonas sp. | reverse complement strand
CTTGCGAAGTTGCTCGAGCACGAAAGTGGCGACGGTTACGTCCTCCCCGCGCTCGATGGCGCGTTCGAACTCCCGCATCAGCAGCGCCTGCGATTGGGGCGGGAGCTGGGCGAGATAGTCCCTCAGCCGCTCGGTCGATGTCTGGCTCATTCGCCTGGTGTGGATATGCGTGTGTCATGCGGACGGCAAGACGCGTCCTCTGCCATCCTAGAAGCGTGCCCGTTAAGAAGCCGTTTAGGAATGACCAAATCAATCATGGGCATTGCTGCACGGGCATTCAGACCCCCGGCAACATCAGTTCCGCCCGCAACCCGCCGATCGGGGGGTCGCCCAGGGCAAGATTGCCGCCATAGAGGGCGGCGAGATCAACCACAATCGAGAGCCCGAGCCCGGAACCCGGTTTGGATTCGTCGAGGCGCTGGCCGCGCCGGGAGACCTGCGCGCGCTCGGCGGCGGACAAGCCGCGGCCGTCGTCATCGACGGTGATCCGCAGCCGTGGCCCGGCATGGGGCTCCGGCGGCGGCTCCACCTTCACCTCGATAACGACCCGTGAAGTCGCCCATTTGCAGGCATTGTCGACCAGGTTGCCGGCCATCTCCTCAAGGTCCTGGCGCTCGCCGCGGAACCTGGCTCGGGGGTCGGCTTTCGTCGCGATCGTGATGCCCCGATCCCAATGGATCTTTTCCATGGTCCGCCGCAGCGCCTCGATGGCGGGCGCGACCTCGGTGACGGTCCCGACGGTGGTGACGCGCGCGGCGATCCGCGCCCGCTCCAGATGATGCGCCAACTGATCCCGCATCACATCCGCCTGCTCCAGGACCTTGCCCGCAAACGGATTTGCCGCGTGGGCGGACGCCTCGTTGACGATGACGGAGAGCGGCGTCTTGATGGCGTGGGCGAGATTGCCGACGTGGGTACGCGCGCGCTCGACGATCTCGCGGTTGGCGTCGATCAGTGCGTTGGTTTCGCGCGCCAGCGGCGCGATCTCGACCGGAAACTCGCCTTCCAGCCGTTCGGCGCGGCCGGAGCGGATGTCGGCGATCGATTCCGAAATGCGCTTGAGCGGCGCCAGTCCGAAGCGGACCTGAAAGATCGTGGTCAGAAGCAGCACGATACCGAGCGCTGCGAAGGTGCCGCCAAGGTAGTAGTCGAAGGCGCGGATCTCGTCGAAAATCTCGGAAGCATCGCCCGCCACGCTGACCAGAAACTTGCCGTCGGCGCCGAGGTCAACCGGCCGCTCCACGACCCGCAGGCTCTGGCCCTCGGGCCCGTCGACGTAACCGAGACGGATGCCGGCGGGGGTCAGTTCAGCGCCGGTATCCTCGAGCTTGGGCAGCTTCTTGTCCCACAGCGAACGTGACGCCCGCGTCTCCGCGTTCTCGTCAGTACGGGCGATCTGCCAGTACCAGCCGGATAGCGGCAGTTCGAACAGCGGCTCGCCGAGCGACTGGAACTGATGGTCCGGCGGCTCGTCCGGGGTCGCGACCTCGGCGATCAGGGTGCGGAGATAGAGGTTGAGACGGCGGTCGAAGGCGCGCTCGGTCGCGCTGCGATAGACCGAGGATAAAATTACGCCTGTGATCACCAGGATCACGACTACCCACGCGGTCGCCGACAGGAACAACCGCGTGGCGAGCGAACTTCCGCGCATCAGAGCAAGATCCCGAAAAGCAAATCCCCCGGCTCCGGTCCGAGGGATGAGACTGGCCTTTCGGATAAGATCATGCTCGAATAAAAGAGCAAGGCTCATCAGGTTCCGGGCGTCGGCGGCGTCAGGAGATAGCCGAGCCCGCGCACGGTCTGGATGATGTCGACATCGAGCTTCTTGCGGATGCGGCCGACGAATACTTCGATGGTGTTGGAGTCGCGATCGAAGTCCTGGTCGTAGAGATGCTCGACCAGTTCGGTGCGCGACACCACCCGCCCGGTGTGGTGCATCAGGTAGGCCAGCAGCCGGTACTCGTGCGAGGTCATCTTGATCGGGTTGCCGGAGACGCTGACGCGGCCCGTGCGGGTATCCAGCGACACCGGACCACAGGTCAGTTCCGATTGCGCATGACCGGCGGAACGGCGCAGCAGCGCGCGAATTCGCGCCAGCACTTCCTCGAGGTGGAACGGCTTGGCGACGTAATCATCGGCGCCGGCGTCGAAACCCTGCACTTTGTCGCTCCAGCGGTCGCGCGCGGTCAGGATCAGGACCGGCATGGCGCGGCCTCTGCGGCGCCACGCCTCCAGCACCGAGATGCCGTCCATCTTGGGCAGCCCGATGTCGAGCACGACGGCGTCATACGGCTCGCTGTCGCCGAGGTAGTGCCCCTCCTCGCCGTCGAACGCGCGATCGACCACATAACCGGCATCGGTCAGAGCCGTCGTAAGCTGACGGTTGAGATCCGGATCATCCTCAACAACGAGCAGGCGCAAGCTGGCCTCCAAAAAATGAGCCCTACGATATCAGGATCTCAAGATGAGGCTAACCGGCGTGAACGGGCCATGAATGGGGCAAACGGTGTAATGTTACTTTTTCGTCATGCGGCCGTCTGCGGCATGGCACGGCCTACGGGCCCAGCGGCGGACTACGCCGCCAGGCCCGTTGCCAAGCCTGTTCGCGCCGCCCGGTCCGCCGCTCACGTGCGGAAGAACACAAACCAGACGATGCCCAGGATCAGAATAGCCAGGCCGGTCGAAACCGTCAGGAGCGCGAGCACCGACGGACCAGGTTCGGCCTGACGCGCCTCGGTTGGTGTTTCGACGATGCGGCCGTGTCGTTGCGTTGCCATGGGGAGCCTCTCGGGTAACTA
>JAJNQF010000372.1 GCA_021154945.1 Sphingomonas sp. | reverse complement strand
CGTGCGCGCCCTGACGCGCGAACGCTTCGACCAGGCCGGCGCCGATGCCCGACGCGCCCCCGGTGATCAGAACGCGTTTGCCCTTGAGGCTTGGATAGATCGCCGTCTGGTCTGCGGCTTGGGTCTTCTGCAGCACGTGGTTACGCTCCCTGTTTCTTGGTGTGCGCGAGCAGGCCACGACCTGCCAGATTACGCATGAGATCGCCGATCCCGTAATTCCACGGTGCGGCATCCTTCGACGTCGTCACCGGATTGACCAGCGCGCCAAGCTTCGGATTGGAGATCGTGACGACGTCGCCGACCGCGTGCGTGAAGCCGCGGCCGGGCTCGTCGCGGTCCTGCGTCGGTGCGAACAGCGTGCCGAGAAACAGCACGAAGCCGTCGGGATATTGATGCTCGCTCATCGCCTGGCGGACGAGATCCTCGGGATCGCGGCTGATCTGGTCCATCGAGCTGCTGCCGTCGAGACGATAGCCATCGGCGCCCTCGATCGTCAGCGCGATCTCTGCGGCGCGAATGTCGTCCATGCCGAATTTGTCGTCGAACAGGCGGATGAAAGGCCCGATCGAGCAGGACGCGTTATTGTCCTTCGCCTTGCCGAGCAGGAGCGCGGAACGCCCCTCGAAATCGCGCAGGTTGACGTCGTTGCCGAGCGCCGCGCCGACGGTCTTGCCGTCGCGGTCGACGATCAGCACGACTTCCGGCTCGGGGTTGTTCCAGGTGGAGTCGGATCGGATGCCGATCTCGCCGCCCCAGCCGATCGTCGACAGCGTCGGGCTCTTCGTGAAGATCTCCGCGTCGGGGCCGATCGCGACCTCGAGATATTGCGACCACATGCCGTCTTCGATCAGCGCGGCCTTCAGCGCGTCGGCTTCGGGCGATCCGGGTACGACCGACCGGATGCTGCCGCCGACGCGCTCCTCGAGACGAGCGCGGACCGCGACCGCGGCGGACGCGTCGCCGCGCGCCCGTTCTTCGATCACGCGTTCCAGCGCGGACACGGCGAAGGTCACGCCCGATGCCTTGACGCATTGCAGGTCGATCGGGCTCAGCAGGCGGATCTTGGCACCGGGTTCGGGCGACAGGTGCAGGTCGTCGAGATGACCCAGATCGGTACCGGCATTCGTATCGAACTCGCCCGACGCGACCAGATCGGCGACCGTCGGTGCGACACGGGACATATCGTAGACGCGGCCGCCACGAACGATCACCGGGGTAGGTCCATCGCCGCTGTCGATTCTGCCCAGCAAAATGGCCTGGTCCCAGTCGGCAGGCAACGCCACCGCCGATGCGAATGCGATCTCCACGATATCCCTCTCCATATTGTTAGCGTTACCCTATGCGCGCCAGCGAGCCCGTCAAGCCCCCTGCGTTACATCATCCCATCCTCTATGCGATCGCCGATCCGACTTCCGCAATGAACAATTGAACGACATTGATCAGATAAATCAACCGCCTTATGAAACGGGGTCGGGACGCGGTCAACGCAGGCCCGGGCGGTAGTGCGCGGAAGCGCAAACCAAGGGGCCCAGCGCGACCGCTTTGATGATAACGATATCATCGCCGCCCATCGCGCAGACCTAAATTGGGCCGCGGTCCGATCGTCACGTCGCGGACTGCCGCGCGTGCGCACGACGAAAGCGCGATGGCAAAACGCGCGCCAGGACGTAGAGGCGGATATCGACCGTCGCGATTGGGTGCCTGATCCTGCAACCTCTGTCCGCCCTCAAATGGTTTCGCCGGCGCGTCCGGACGAGCGAAGCCGCGTTCATCGTGCTGGCGACGCTGGTTGGGGCGGGGGCGGGGTTGCTCAGCGTGCTGCAAGGCGCCGCCGCGCGGACGATGCAGCATATCCTGTTCGGCCTTTCGTCCGCCGCCCGGCTCAGCGCATTGCCCTCGCTGCCGCTGGCGGCGCTGGTCGTGCTGCCGATCGGTGGGGTCGTGCTCGCGCTTTTCTCCTGGGCGACTCGCGCGCGCAGGCGGCGGATGGTCGATGCGGTCGAGGCGAACGCGCTGCACGGCGGCCGCATGTCGGTGCCAGACAGTCTGGTGATCTCCGGGCAGACGATGCTGTCCAACGGCTTCGGCGCATCCGTCGGCCTGGAGGCGGCCTATGCGCAGCTCGGCGGCGCGATCGGGTCGGTGACCGGGGCCGCGTTCAACCTGCGCCGCGCCGATCTGCGCAACCTCGTCGGGGCCGGCACCGGTGCGGCGATCGCCGCCGCCTTCGGTGCGCCGCTGGCCGGAGCGTTCTATGCGTTCGAGATCGTCATCGGCGCCTATACGCCGACCGCGCTCGCGCCGGTGGTCGCCGCCGCGCTGGCCGGTACGCTGGTCGCGCACCTCCTGGGGATCCAGCCCTATGTGATCGATTCGGTCTCGACGATGCCGACCGAGACGCATCATTACCTGCTCTATGCCGGGCTCGGCGCGCTGTGCGCGGGCATCGGTATCGCGTTGATGCACGCGGTCGCGCTGGTCGAGCGGGGGACGCGGCGTGCGCGCCTGCCGGATTGGCTGCGTCCGGCGGTCGGCGGACTGCTGCTGATTCCGGTCGCGCTGGTATCGCCGCAGGTTCTGTCCGCGGGGCATGGCGCGCTCCACGCCGATCTCGCGCTCGGCGCGCCGCTGGGGTTTATCGCGACCATCTTCCTCGCCAAATGCGCGGCGTCGATCGTGTCGCTGGGATTCGGGTTTCGCGGCGGGCTGTTCTTCGCGTCGCTGTTCCTCGGCACGCTGGTCGGGCATGTGTTCGCCGGCAGCCTCGCCGCGGTGGTCGGGCAGGAGGTGCTCGATCCGCGCAACGCCGCGCTGGTCGGGATGGCGGCGCTCGCGGTCGCGGTGGTCGGCGGGCCGATGACGATGGCGATGCTCGTGCTGGAGGCGACTCACGACTTCGCGCTGACCGGCGCCGTGCTGGCGGCGGCGCTCGTGTCGTCGACGATCGTGCGCGAGACGTTCGGCTACAGCTTCTCGACCTGGCGGCTGCATCTGCGCGGCGAGACGATCAAGAGCGCGCGTGACGTCGGTTGGGTGCGGACGCTGACCGCGGGGCGGATGATGCGGCGCGAGACCGAGGCGATGCCGGCGGCGGCTACGATCGTGGAGTTCCGCCGCCGGGTGCCGCTCGGGGCGACCAGCCGCATCGTGCTGGTCGACGCCGATGATCGCTTTGCGGGGATAGTCCAGACCCCGACCGCCTATGCCGAGGGGCTCGATCTTGCGTCCGCGGTCGGTCTGCTTGGCGTCAATACCGACGCCGCGCTGACGCCGACGATGGACATTGTGGAGATCATGCGCCGCTTCGACGCGTCGGGCGCCGACGAGCTCG
>JAJNQF010000364.1 GCA_021154945.1 Sphingomonas sp. | reverse complement strand
ACCCAGAGCCATAAACGCTGCGGTTGGTTACCCTGGGTCCTGACTTTCGTCAGGATGACGAAAGGAAGAGGACGTGGGGAGGGTGGCAGGCGCTCGCGAAACGCCTATGTGTCACCGCGAGCGACAAGCACGGGAGTTCTTGCATTGACCGACATCTGGACCGTCCGCAGCCTGAAGGCGGCGCTCGACACGTCCGAGCCTGCGAAAGCCGGCGAATTCACCGCGCGGATCCTGGAAGGCACCGACCCCGTCCTGCTGGTAACGATGCACCACCACGGCGACCTCGAGCTGTTCGTCAACGTCAGCGAGGCGCAGATCGCGTGCTCGACCTTGCTGTGGCCATGCGACGAGCAGGAAGACCAATTGGCGTTCAACACCTTCCTGCTGAAATCGCAGAAGCTGGTGCCGCTGTCGAACTTCGGGATCGGCACCGTCGAGGGCCGCGATTATTACGAGCTGTTCGGCGAACTCGCGACGTCGAGCCCGCTCGATACCGTGATCATCGAACTGCGCACGCTTGCCGAAAATGCGATCGATGCGGCCACCGACCTGCGCCACGCGCAGGTTCCTGCCGCCTGAACTGATACAAACGGAGAGACTGGCATGGCCATCTGGAGCAAGCTTTTCACCCTCGGTCGTGCCGGCGCGCACGAAGCGGGCGCGGCGGTCGTCGATGCGAACGCGCTGCGTATCCTCGACCAGGAAATTCGCGATGCCGACAAGGCGCAGGGTAAGGCGCGCGACGATCTCGCCGGACTGGTGGCGCGTCGCCGCATCCTCGAGACCGAGGTCGAGAGCTTCCGCGCGCAGGCGACCAAGTACGAGGCTTCGGCGCGGATCGCGGTCGAGAAGGGCAACATGGATCTCGCGCGCCAGGTCGCGCAGCGGATTGCCGATCTCGAACAGGATATCGCGCTGAAGACCCCGCAGGTCGAGGACATGCGGGCCGCCGAGGAGCAGATCCACACCGCGGTCGCGCAGACCGACCGCAAGATCGAACAGCTCCGCCGCGAGGTCGAAGTCGTCAAGGTCAATGAGTCGGTGCAGAAGGCGCAGGCATCGGTCGCGTCGGGCAGCATGGGCGCGGGCAACAAGCTTGGCTCGGCGGCGGACAGCCTCGCGCGCATTCGCGAGCGTCAGGCGATCCGCGGCGAGCGGATCAAGGCCGCGGGCGAACTGGAGGACCGTCGCACCGGCGCCGATCTCGACGAGAAGCTCCGGCTTGCGGGCATCGGACCAGGGCAGTCGTCGGCGGACGACGTGCTCGCGCGCCTGACGGCACCGAAGACGCCGGAACTCGGCCAGACGTTGCAGATCGAGCAGCGCGAAGACTCCAAGACGTCGGACTCCTGATGCGCCGGATCGCGGTCGACCCGCGCGGCGACTGGCGCGAACGGGCCGACGCGATCGGGTTCGTCTATCACGATACGGATGGCGAACCGTATTGGGACGAGGGCGCGGCGTATGCCTTCACGCTGGCGGAGATCGAGGATGACCTCGAACCCGCCGCGGAACAATTGCACGCGATGTGCCTCGATCTGGTCGACGAGGTGGTCCGCGATCAGCAGTTGATGGAACGCCTCGCGATTCCGCGCGAGCAGTGGAACTATGTCGCGGAAACGTGGCGGACGCGTCAGCCGTCGCTCTACGGGCGGTTCGATTTCGCCTATGACGGCACCGGCCCGGCCAAGCTCTACGAGTATAATGCCGACACGCCGACGTCGGTGTTCGAATGCGCGACGTTCCAGTGGATGTGGCTGGAGGATCTGCTCGCCAGCGGTGCTTTGCCGGCGGGGACGGATCAGTTCAACAGCCTGTTCGACAAGCTGCGCGAACGCTTCCGCGCGCTGTTCCCGAGCGGCGGTTTCGTCCATTTCGCGGCGGATGCGTCGGCGATCGAGGACCGGCAGACGGTGCGGTTCTTCGAGGATCTCGCCTCGCAGGTCGGGATCGAGCCGAAGTTCGTCGAGATGAAGGACATCGGCCTCGCCGCCGACGGCCGCTTTATCGACACCGATGGTTTCGAGGTGCAGGCGGCATTCAAGCTGTACCCGTGGGAGTTCATGCTCCGCGAGCCGTACGCGCCGAACCTGTCGCGCGCCGACGTGCGCTGGATCGAGCCGGCGTGGAAGTCGATCCTGTCGAACAAGGGCATCCTGCCGCTGCTGTGGGAGCGGCATCCCGAGCATCCGAACCTGCTCCCCGCGTTCTTCGACGACGACCCCGCCGCGAAGATCCTCGGGCCGAAATATGTGCGCAAACCGCTGTTCTCGCGCGAGGGTGCGAACGTCGAGGTGATCGGCGAAAGCGGCCACGCGGTCCTTGACCAAGGCTACGGCGCGGAGGGCGCGATCCGCCAGGCCTATGCACCGCCACCGGTGTTCGACGGCCGCCATCCCGTGATCGGTGCGTGGATGGTCGGCAACGAAGCCGCGGGGATCGGCGTTCGGGAAGATGAAACGGCCGTGACGCGCAATCTCGCGCGGTTCGTGCCGCATATCATCGAGGCGAATGATGACTGACGCGCGAGACCTACCCCCGTTGCCGCCGATGGAACGGCTGGTCGAACTGATGTTCGACGCCGCGCGGACGGGGCGGGACGAGATGATCCCGGCGCTGTTGCAGGCGGGCGTCGATATCGAGGTGACCGACGCGAAGGGCTACACACCGCTGGTGATCGCCAGCTACAACGGACAGGCCGAGGCCACCGCGGCTTTGCTCGCGGCGGGCGCGAAGGTCGACGGTGCCGCGGACGCGCGCGGCAATACCGCGCTGATGGGCGTTTGCTTCAAGGGCTATACCGAGATCGCGCAGATCCTGCTCGACGCAGGCGCCGACGTGAACCGGCGGAATGGCGTCGGGCAAACCGCGCTGATGATGGCGGCGCTGGTCAACAAGACGGCGATCATCGACCTGTTGCTGGAGCAAGGCGCGGACCCGGCGATCGCCGATTCGGCAGGGAACACCGTACGCTCGCTGGCGGTGTCGCAGGGGAACACGGCGTTAGTGGCGCGATTTTCGGCCTAGCAACCGAGTGCTACCACCCCGGGGAAGGCCGGGGCCCAATTGGAAAGGTCGCAGTAACGGAAGACGGCGCTTCGTTAGCGCCGTTCCCCAATTGGACCCCGGCCTTCGCCGGGGAGGGGAACTGGTGAAGGTCCTGCGGATCAATCCGCCCCATGCGCCTTAGGCAACACCGCCCCGACATGCGCCTCACCCCGAGCCTCAGCCAGCCGTACCTGCCGCTCGCGCTCCGCATAGCCCGCCCGTTGCGCCTCTTTCCGCGCATCACTACACGCCGGGCAACTCACCCCCTCGACATACAGCGGCGACGACCGATCCGCGACGCTCACCGGCATCCGGCACGCATGGCACAGAACATGACTTCCCAGCGCGAGTCCATGTCCAACCGCAACCCGCTGATCGAACACGAAACACTCTCCCTCCCAAAGACTCTCTGCCGCGGGCACGGTCTCCAGATATTTCAGGATGCCACCCTTGAGATGATACACCTCATCCAGCCCCTCGGCCTTCAGGAACGCGGTCGACTTCTCGCACCGTATCCCTCCGGTGCAGAACATCGCGATCTTCGGCGGCGGGCCGTCCCCGACCAGTTCGTCACGATGCTCGCGAAACCACGCCGGAAAATCGCGGAACGTCCGCGTCTGCGGATCGACTGCGCCGGCAAACGTCCCGACCGCGACCTCGTAATCGTTGCGCGTATCGATCACGATCGTCCCCGGCTCGGCGATCAACGCGTTCCAGTCCTGCGGCTCGACATAATGCCCGACGCCCTCCAGCGGATCGATCGCAGGCTCGCCCATCGTCACGATCTCGCGCTTCAGCCGCACCTTCATCCGGTGAAACGGCATCGTCTCGGCGCGCGATTCCTTGACGTCGAGATCGGCGCAACCCGGCAGCGCGCGGATATGCGCAAGCACCGCGTCGATGCCCTCTTCGGACCCGGCGATCGTCCCATTGATCCCTTCGGCGGCGAGAAGCAGCGTCCCTTTCACCCCGTTCGAACAGCACACGAGCGCAAGCGGCGGCTGGATCGCGGCGATGTCGGCGAACGGCGTGAAGCGGTACAGCGCCACGACGCGGATGGGCAGGGTTTCGGTCATCGGTTCATCGTGCAGGGGAGGAGGTGCGTCCCCTTAGCGCAAGTCGCCCCCCACGTCAGCCTGTGGTGACGATCATCCCGTCGACCACTGCTACCGGCCAGGGTGTCAGCCGCGCGCCGCCGCATGGCCCGCCGACACACGCGCCACTGTCGATTTCGAACAAAGCGGAGTGCCAACTGCATGCGATCAGGTCGCCGCGCGGCGTGAGATAGTCGTCGAGCACCTGCGCGAGCGGCAGACCCATGTGCGGGCACCGATCGACATAACCGAACACCGCATCGTCCTTGCGCACGACGAAACCGTGGAAGCGTCCAGCACGCATCTGGAGCACGAAGTTGCGCGCCTTCCCCTCGACAACCGCATCGAGCGGCGCGAGTTTGATCCCGCCGGGCGTGGCGGTCAGCCGTTCCCCGTCGCTCATGCGCGGTCGGCGTCCGGCTGCCGGTCCGGATGCGCGGCGGCAAAGGCAGGGAGGGCGCGCGCCTTGTCGGCGGCGCTCTTGAGGCGCGGGTACGGCGAGAGATCGACCGCGAACCGCTCGGCCGAATAGACCTGCGGCACCAGATGGCAGTCGGCGATCGTCGGCGTCGCACCGAACGCGAAGCC
>JAJNQF010000347.1 GCA_021154945.1 Sphingomonas sp. | reverse complement strand
ATGCTGCTCGGCCGCGGTCAGCATCCCGACCAGCCGTGCCCGTCGTGCCGCGGGCAACGCCGCGAGCTCCGCGATCACATCCCGGCCATTCCCGGCCCGACCACTCCCCGCCCGACCACTCCCGGTAACGCCTTCACCCTCTGTCCCGCATACCGCTTCAGGCGCACGACCGTCTGAATTGCTCCTCGAATCCTCCAGAGCCAAGCGGTCGGTTTCATCGGCCACGCTACGCACTCCCTCGCCAGACCGGTCATCGCTCATGCTGCGCGCCATTCGTCAGGATCATCCCAGCGCCGGCTCCAGCCCCAGCACCAGCCCCGGCTCCGTTCCCGTCATCACCAACCACGCCGCCCAGGACGATCACCGCCGGCGCCGCCACCAGCCGCTTGGCCAAGGCATCCAGTTTCTTTGCGATCGAAGCATTGGTCTCCTCGACGGTCGCGCGCCGCCGATGCGATTTCGGTCGTTTCCCGCCCTTCGCCTGCGCGGTGCGAAACCGACCCAGCATCGCCAGCGCAACCTGCACCGCCTGCATGCTCGCCAGCCGCACGACACCCGTATCCGGCACCGAAATGCCCCCAAGATCGCTGCCGGAATCGATGGCGCCGTCGCTGGCAGCCTCGCAAGCCAAGTCCCCGGCGACACGCGTGTCACCGTCGGACGTCTCAGCCACGAAATCTCCGCTCAGCCCGGCGATCGCCGCGGCGAGCAACACCTCCTCGAGCCGATCATACCCGTCGGCCAGCGCCGCCGCCCACGCCGCTGCAAAGGCGGGATCGCGGAGCCTCAGCGCATACGCGGTCCCAAACCCCATGCCGACAGCCGCAGCGGCGGCCCTGACGTTGCAGCTCGTTCCCAGTACGCCCAGGAATTGCGCCCGCCGCGCCTTGGTCCACCCGTCGAAGCGCGGCGCGCGCACCTGAATACTCCGGTTCTTGCACGTGCCGATTATAGTCGCGCCACGCCCAACCGGCGGGACACAAGCATGTGTATCGGCAATCGCCCCCGTCTTCCGAAAGCTCACCATCCCGCGCCCCCGCCCCTTTGAACCAAACATGCGAACCAAACATGCGAACCAAACCGCCAGAACGCGAAAAGGCCGGCGACACCCGAGGCTCCCACCCCGACCGTCCCGGCCTCTCTCCCCCCGAGCCAATAGCCCGACCCGCAATTCTTCAGCGTTCCTGTTATGTACCAAACGAGCGTGACGATGTCAAGCGGCTTAACCGATCTGGTTACACCGATATCGCGAAGCCGGACAGCAATCCCGTTTCCCCGCGAAGGCGGGGACCCAGTCTGGGCTCCCGCCTTCGCGGGAGAACAAGAGGATGCCAGCGATCATCGCACTCGCAGACCTAGCCGTCAGATCCTCGGGTGGTCACAACGCGCGAAATTGCTCGCCTCGCTGCTGGAGCTCGAACACCCCCGGCCGCACGTCGCGAGCCAAACCGACCATCCGATCCCACACACTCAAGATGCGCGCGGCCTTCTTGGGCAACGGCAACTCCATCACTGCCGCGCGCGGAAAGAAACCAACCAGGCGGGACCGGAAGAACAACTCCCGCTGGGGACGCCGTCGCGCGATATTGAGATCGCCGGACAGCACCACCCAATCTCCCTCGACACCGAGAGCGGGTATCCATTCTTCGTCGAGAAGGTGCGTATCGCCGTATTTATCCCGGTGGCAGACGACCTCGTGATCACCCTGAAACAACGCTGCCAATCCCCGCGCGAGCCGCGGTGGAAGATTGTTGTCGATGAAAAGTTTCAAGCCGCCTTACGCAGCTGGAGATCGCTTTCGAACCTGAGCGCATCGCGGATTGCACGGACGGGTAGATCGTACAGCTTGGCAACCCGTTCTACCGATCCTTCGGCCTTCAATTCCTGCACGACGCGAGCCGTCAGCAGTCCGGATGCCGCCACGATAGGCTGCCCGAACGAACGCTCGGGATCGGCGACGATCGTGCGCTTCCCCGGAACCAACCACCACCTCTCGGCAGCATCGGACCCGAAATCCAAGTCGGACAGCGACGGCATCACGACGTCGCGGAATACCCGTTGTCTCGCCTTCAGGTCGTACATCGCGGGATCTTGAACCCCGTCCGTAATGTCGAGAAACAGCCTGCGCCCGTCAGTTTTGAACGCACGCGTCGAAAAAGGCCGTTCGTCGCCGAGCAGATCGCGCGCCGCGGTGATGCAGGCGCGAATGGTCGGCAAACCAAAATGCGCTTTGGTCAGCGCGGCAACGATCCGCGCTTCAACCAGGTCGCGAAAACCCAGCAGTTGGCCATCCGCCTCGACGTCGTACTGCGGCTGCCAGAGTGGCGGCTGCATGCCGCCTCCGCCGTCATGGCCGCCATCATAGTCATAGCCGTACAGCCAGCGCCGGAGCCGCGACGCTGTCATTCCGATCAGGCGTGCAGCTTCAGGGATCGTGTACGCCCCGATTCCATAGTGAGCCGCTGTCATTTTAATTCGCCCGTCAATCGCCGCGCATTCGTCCCCGTGCCATGCAAATGCTCATACATCGCGGAGGTCCGCAATGGACTATCGCAAGACAGTCCCCAGCGCAGGGCGTTCCCTCCAGAAGACGAAAACACGCGACGATGACGGTGTGAGGAGCCCCCTCACCGAGTAGGCACAGGCTCCGCCCCCGAATAATCATAAAACCCGCGCCCGGTCTTCCGCCCGAACCACCCGGCCTCGACATACTTCACCAGCACCGGCGCCGGCCGAAACTTCGGATCGCCGGTCCCCTCGAACAGCACGCGCGTAATCTCCAGGCACGTATCGAGCCCGATGAAATCCGCCAGCGTCAGCGGCCCCATCGGATGGTTCAGCCCGAGCTGGCACGCGAGATCGATGTCGCGCACGCTCGCCACGCCTTCGCCGAGCGCGAAGCACGCCTCGTTGATCATCGGCATCAGCACGCGGTTGACGATGAAGCCCGGCGCGTCGTTCGCATGCACCACCTGCTTACCGAGCTTTTCCGCAAACGCCTCGACCGCCGCCACCGTCGCGTCCGAGGTCGCCAGACCGCGGATCAGCTCGATCGGCCGCATCACCGGCACCGGATTGAAGAAATGCACGCCCATGAACCGCGCCGGATCGGGCGCCGCCTGCGCCAGCCGCGTGATCGGGATCGACGACGTGTTCGACGCCAGGATCGCATCCGGCCCCAGCACCTTGTCGACCTCGGCGAAGATCGCGCGCTTGACGCCCTCGCGCTCGGTCGCCGCCTCGACGACGATCGCACAGTCGCCCATGTCCGCCACACTCGCGACCGGCTCGATCAGCGCCAGCGCCGCATCGCGCGCCTCACCCGCGATCTTCTCCTTCTCGACCAGCCGGCCGAGCGCCTTGACGATCCCCGCCTTGCCTTTCTCGGCCGTCTCCAGCGACACGTCGGCCAGCAGCACCCGGTACCCCGCCTGCGCCGAAACCTGCGCGATCCCCGCGCCCATCTGGCCTGCACCAATCACACCGATCGTCTGCACATCTCTCTCCTAAAATCGTTGCCCCTCCCTAGCCGCTTTTCCCCGCGCTGCCAGCGCGCTAGGCTGCAATCATGCTGTGCAAACCGATCTTTTCCGCCCTCGCGCCCCTCCTGGCGCCCCTCGTCATGCTGCCGCTCACGACGGCCTGTTCGCCAAGCCAGCCCGCGCCGCAGCCCAAGGCCGACTCCGCCCCCGAGGCCAAGACCGAGCCCGCCCCCGTCGCCCCGACCACACCGCAGCCGACCCCCACGACCGACACGCACGCGCCGCCCAAGCCAGGCGCCACGAAGACCTTCACCGACTGGACCGTAGGCTGCGACAACGGCTTACGCTGCACGCTCGGCTCGCTCCTCCCCGACGCGAGCATCGGCGAGGACACGATCACGCTCAACCTCACCCGAGAGCCCGGCCCGGTCGCGAACGGCGGCGGCAAGGTCTCGC
This sequence comes from Sphingomonas sp., assembly GCA_021154945.1. Classification (GTDB taxonomy): domain Bacteria; phylum Pseudomonadota; class Alphaproteobacteria; order Sphingomonadales; family Sphingomonadaceae; genus Sphingomonas. The sequence continues at coordinate 5,609 of JAJNQF010000347.1, read as the reverse complement.
TGGCAATCGAGACCCGCAACGACCAGGCCGCCACCAAGCGCCCGCCCGCCAGCTTCACCGTCGACGGCAAACCCATAGCCCTGCGCGACGCCGCCGCCCTCGCCGCCGCGATCGCCAACGCCCAGTCGCTGAAGATCCTCGACGCGAACGGCGCCACGCTCGCCACCGTCTCGCTGAAGGGCGCCGCCGCCGCCCTCCGCTACATCGACGCGCAACAGGGTCGCGCGGGCAGCACCGACGCGATCGTCGCCAAGGGCCCCGCCCCCGCGCGCGCGTCGACCCCAGCCCTCCCCGTCATCGCCGCAGTCGCGCCATCGGGCAGCGCCGCAAAACTCACCGCCGCGCAGGTCGCGACGATGCGCAAACGCGGCTCCTGCGATCTCGGTGGCTTCCCCGATGGCGCCGACCCGACGCAGTTCGCCCCCGAAGTCCACGCGCTGGGCGGCGGCAAGTCGCTCGCGATCCTCCCCTGCTCGACCGGCGCGTACAACCTGATCGGCGCGCTCTTCATCATCGACGGCGCCACGATCACGCCGGCCCAGACCGACGCCCCCTCCGGCTTCGAGGAAACCGGCGCCGACTCCGGCACGCGGGTGAAGAGCGTCGTGAACGGCGCGTTCAAGAACCGCATCCTGACCAGCTACGCCAAGGGCCGCGGCCTGGGCGACTGCGGCGTGATCCAGAGCTTCGTCTGGGACGGCACCCGCCTGCGCCTGTCCGAACAATCCGAAATGGGCGAATGCCGCGGCAACATCGACTACATCACCACGTGGCGAACGAAGGTAACCCGATAACCCCCTCCCCTTCAGGGGAGGGTCGGGGTGGGGCATAGCCAAACAAGGCCCGCCCGCTCGCACGACGAGCCCGGCAACGGCCCCGCCCGATCAGAAACCCCACCGCGAGCGCGGTCTCTTGCCTCCAGCACGACGGCAACGGCTCGAATGGGAGGGGAAGCGATCGTTCCGGATCCGTCAGTAGACGGTCGACATGTCCCGCTCCGGCGGCTTCGGAGGCTTTGGCGGGCGGAGACCGGCGGCACGATAGTCGGCAGCTACCGGCTTGAGATTAAGGGCAGCTTGGTAGCAGCCCTCCAGCGGCTGATCGGCGAGCCCCGCCGCTTCCCAAAATTTTTGCCCGGCTGCGGTTGAGAGAGATTTTCGGATCTCGGCAATCTCAGCAGGCGACAGCCGGCGCGCTATCCCATCCATCGCACATGTCGCAACCGCAGCGTCCACCTGGCTCCGGTTCGCGGGCACACGGCGGGCGATCAGCGGCTTCAATCGGTCGTATGCAGCCAGATAGACCTTGGTCACCGACAGCCTCGGGCTCGGCTGCATGCCAATCTGATACAGTGCCTGCCGCGTTGCTTCCCCCACGGCGCTTTCGATCGCCAGCTGCTGCGAAGCTTCTGCCGGTGGATGGTCCGACCACAGCAGGACGGCCGCCGCAAGGCTATCGGCTGGCGGTGATGGCACGGGTGGGGCCGACGAGACCTGCATAAGAGCGGCGAGTAGCTGGAGCATTCGCCTTTCGTGCCATACCCGAGCGAATGTCTGCAACTGGCGATACCGACATTACGCCGATTGCCGGCAAGACTGAGCCCCCCAACTCAGGGCGCCGGCCGCTCCACCTGAGCCTCGGCCAGATACACCCCGAACAGCCCCTCGGGGTCGGTCCACGCCGCCACCGGCGTCCACCCCCCCGACCGCAACAGGATCCGCGCATCCCGCTCGCCATATTTATGCGAGTTTTCCGTATGAATAGAGTCACTTGCAGACATTTCGAATGTCCGCCCGTCCACGCTAAACGCAACGTCGCGAGTCGCCTCGAGATGCATCTCGACCCGCGCACGATCGTCGTTCCACACCGCCTTGTGCCGGAACGCCTCGACCGGGATATCGCCGCCCAGTTCCCGATTGATCCGCTCGAGCAGGTTCAGGTTGAACGCCGCCGTCACGCCCTGCGCATCGTCATACGCCGGCACCAGCACGTCCTCGCTTTTGATCCGGTCCATCCCGATCAACAGCATCGCGCCCACGCCGAGCGACGCCCGCATCGCGCGCAACAGGTCGACCGCCATCAACGGGATCATGTTGCCGATCGTCGATCCCGGAAAAAACCCCAGCTTCGGCGTATCCGCGATCGTCTTCGGCAGACTCAGCGGCCGCATGAAATCGGCCTCGAACGGCAGCACCAGCAGATCAGGAAACTGCTCGCCCAGCACCTTCGACGATTCCCGCAGGAAATCGCCCGAGATGTCGATCGGCACATAGACCGACGGCGCAACCGCATCGAGCAAGATCGGCGTCTTGGTCGACGAGCCGGAGCCGAACTCGACCACCGCACGGCCCTCGCCGGCGATCCTGGCGACCTCCGGACACACGGTCTCCAGGATCGAGCGCTCGGTCCGCGTCGGGTAATATTCGGGCAGGTCGGTGATCTTCTCGAACAGTTCCGAGCCGCGCCGGTCATAGAACCACCGTGCCGGGATCGCCCGCGGCACCCGCGCGAGCCCGTCCAGCACGTCCGCACGGAATTGCGGGTCGGCGAGCGTCTGCTGGCCGTCCTCGATCTCAGGCTTCAACATCAGATATCTTTCGCGAGGCGCACGCCGGTGAACTGCCACCGTTGGTGCGGATAGAAGAAATTGCGGTAGCTCGCGCGCACGTGACCGCGCGGCGTCGCGCAGCTGCCGCCACGCAAGATGAACTGCGAACTCATGAACTTGCCGTTATACTCGCCGACCGCGCCGTCGACCTTCGCGAACTTCGGATAGGGGCGATACGCGCTGCCGGTCCATTCCCAGACATCGCCGAAGAACGCCGGGCCGCCCGGCGAAGGCCGCGGTTCGACCGGACCCGCGACGTCCATCTGGTTGCCACCGGAGGCGTCGTGCGAAGCCGCGGCCGCCTCCCATTCGAATTCGGTCGGCAACCGCGCCCCGGCCCAACTCGCATAGGCATCCGCCTCGAAGAAGCTGACATGCGTCACCGGGGCGGCCGGATCGATCGCGCGGCGACCGTCGAGCCCGAACCGGGTCCAGCCGCTCCCAGACTCGCCATCGCGCTCTTCCCAATAGAGCGGCGCGACGACCCCTTCCGCCTTCACCCAGGCCCAGCCATCGGCCAGCCAATGCCGGGCATCGCGGTAACCGCCATCGGCGATGAATGCGGCCCATTCGCCATTGGTCACGGTCCGGTCGGCGATCGCGTGCGGCGACAGCAACGCAGCATGACGCGGTCCCTCACAATCGAACGCAAAGCCGTCACCGTCATAACCGATCTCGACGATCTCGCTGCCGCGCTCGATCCAGCCGATCGGACCCGGCATCGCCACCGGAATTTTGCGCGCTGCCGGCCACATCGCCGGCTCGAGCGGATTCTCCGAAAACATGTGGAGGATATCGGTCACCAGCAATTCCTGGTGCTGTTCCTCGTGATGGCAACCGAGCGCCACCAGCGCCTGCGCATCCTCGGACAAGCTCGGCAGCGCGTCGATCAGCGCCGCATCGACATGCGCGCGATACGCCCGCACCTCGTCGAGCGACGGCCGCGTCACCATCCCGCGCCGATCGCGCGCATGGCGACGCCCTTCGGCCTCGTAATAGCTGTTGAACAGGAACGGGAACCGCTCGTCGTGCAGCGCATAGCCTGCGACATGATCGCGCAGGACGAACGTTTCGAAGAACCACGTCGTGTGCGCCATGTGCCATTTGGTCGGCGATGCGTCGGCCATCGACTGCACCGTCGCATCGGCATCCGATAGCGGCGCGGCGAGTGCGAGCGTCAAATCGCGAACCGCGGCAAACCGCTGGGCTAGAGGTGAGGTCTCCGGCGCCGTGGCGCGATCGGGACGGACGGGACTCGGCATCGATCTCTCCTCAGTTCTACGTCGACCGATGCGACGTTGGAACGCGAGCGACGATACGCGCCTAGCCGCGCGTAGCCCCCGGTCGCCATAGAACGTCGCCGGCCCCGTTTTGGTTCACCGCCCGCGACGCCACGAACAGGAAATCCGATAACCGGTTAACATACGCTAATGCGGCCGGATTAAGCCGCTGCGTCTCGCTCGCGCCAACCGCGGATCGCTCCGCCCGCCGGCTGATCGCCCGCGCCAGGTGCAGCGCGGCGGCTTCGGCGGAACCGCCCGGCAGGATGAAACTCCGCAACGCGGCGAGGTGCGCATTCATCGCGTCGATCTCGCGCTCCAGCCGCTCGACCTGCGAGGGCACGATCCGCAACACCATCTCCGACGGCGTAAAATCGTCCGCGCCGGCTTCGTCCGCGCCGGCGGGTGTGGCCAGGTCCGCGCCGAGATCGAACAGGTCGTTCTGAATCCGCGTCAGCGCCGCCGCTATCGGCTGGTCGCCGAGCGCGATCACCGCGAGGCCGATCGCCGAGTTCGCCTCGTCGACATCGCCGATCGCCTGCATCAGCGCGCTCGACTTCGAGACGCGCGACCCGTCGACCAGCCCGGTCGTGCCGTCGTCACCCGTCCGCGTGTAAATCTTGTTCAGCTTGACCATGAGTATTCCAGATTGAAGCGCGTCAAAGCCCCGTCGTCCCCCGCCAACCCGTCACCCCAGCGAAAGCTGGGGTATCCCTCGTGGCTCGCTACGACTGCTACAACCCCGATCCTCCCCCGCCAGGGGGAGGTGGCGCCGAAGGTGACGGAGGGGGGAGGACACGGAACGCTGGTTTCCCTTACCTCCCCCTCCGTCTGGCAAGAGCCAGCCACCTCCCCCTGGCGGGGGAGGATCGAAGGTAACGTTCGCCCCCTAAGTCCGCCCCGCCGCGAACAGGATGACGACCACGATCAGGATCGCCAGCGCCTGGAAGAAGATACGCTGCTGCATCATCCGATTCGATTTCAGCGACGCGGCACTCGGCCCGTTCCCATCGCGGACCTGCGCGCTGCCCTCCTGCAGGAACGACACGACGCCCCGCACCAGAGCCACGACGGTCGCGATCATCGCCGCGATCAGGAGGATGACGAGGAATGTGTTCATGATCCGAATGTAAGCGCGCACCGGCAGGGTAGCAATGGCGTACCCGAAGCCGGAAAATGACCCATGTTGCCGATAAGCAATGTTGCGGACTGCCGCGCGGGTAGCGCACATGGCGCATGCTCTATCTCGCGCTCAAGGCCCTGATTTCCGGTATCCTGATTGCCGCCGCGTCGGAACTGGCGAAGCGCTATCCCGGTTTCGGTGCGCTCGTGGCGTCGCTGCCGTTGGTTTCGGTGCTCGGCATGATCTGGCTCTGGCACGACAAACCCGATCCGCGGACGATGGCCGCGCACGCCGGCGCGACCTTCTGGTACGTGCTGCCGTCGCTGCCGATGTTCCTGCTGATCCCCGCGCTGTTGCGACACAGTGTACCCTTCTGGATGTCGCTGGTGGCGGGGTGCATACTGACGATCGCATTGTACGCAGCAATGACCTGGGCCGCACCGAGACTGGGGATCGAGCTATAGCGGCGCGCACCTCCTCGAGCAGCGCCACCACCCAGCAGAAATACCACCCCGGCGAAGGCCGGGGCCCAGTTGGGAAACGTTGCTAACTGAGGGACGCGCCTCGTTACTACGACCTTTCCAACTGGGCCCCGGCC
>JAJNQF010000323.1 GCA_021154945.1 Sphingomonas sp. | reverse complement strand
CTTGCGCCACCCCGTCCTCAGCCAAACCGGCTTCCGCAACCCCGTCCTCCGCGACCTCCACCGGCCGCTCGACCGGTTCCACCAACGGCGCCGTCACGAACGTGTCGGGCTCCGCCGTCGACGACGACTCCACCACCGGTGCGACCATCGCCTGCGCCAACGGAGAAACCGGCCGCACCGGCTCCATCGGCACCGGCCGGATCGCGTGCGGATCGAATGCGGCGAGCGGCTGATCGAGATCGGCCGGGATCGTCCGCTCGTCGCGCCCAGCATTAAGCCCAGTACCAAGACCAGCCCCGACACCCACTTCCATCATCGGCGTACCAAGGTCCGCCGCCGACATCGGCTTGCGCGGCGGTGCGTCGGGATGCGCGTCGGCGCGGCGGATCACCGGCACGCCGTCCTCGCGCGGCGATGCCTTCGCAAACACCCCGCCCGGACCGAACAGCAGGAACAGCGACGACCACAGCAACGCCGCGACCAGCGCCCCACTCCCCAGCGCCAACAGCGCGCGCGCGGTCGTCCCGAGCGGCGGCGCGGCAGCGGGCACCAGTGCCGCCACCCCCGTCGTCCACACCGCGGACTCCAGCGTTTCGATCGACGCCAGCAGCACGGCCGTTGCAGCGATCAGGCCGCCAACCACCGCGCCGTACACCGGCAGCGAGCGGATCAAGGTCTGGCGGGTCAGCGCAATCATCGATTTTCCCGTGCAGCGGCCATCATCAGCCGCCGATACAAAGGATCGTAGCGGCGAATGTTTGACGACCAGTTACGCTCTTCGCGAACAAATGCACGTCCCCGCGCCCGCCGCTCGTCCCAGCCCGATCGATCCGCGAACATCGCCGCCAACGCCGTCGCGATCGCCGGCGGATCATCCGGCGGAAACAGCGTCCCCGTCTCCCCGTCGCGGATCAATTCACGGTGTCCGCCAACATCGGACGCCGCCACCAGCCGCCCCTGCGCCATCGCCTCGAGCGGCTTCAGCGGCGTGACCAGATCGGTCAGCCGCATCCGTTTGCGCGGGTAAGCGAGGATATCGACCAGCCCGTAATAACGCTCTACCTCCTGATGCGGCACGCGCCCGACGAAGCGGATCGCGTCGGCCACCGGCGACGCCTCCGCCTGCGCCCGGAGCGCCGCCTCCATCGGTCCGCCGCCGACCATCACCAGCCGTGCCTTGGGCCGCTTGGCTACCAAAGCCGGCATAGCCGCAATCAGGTCGTCGAGCCCTTCGTAGTCGTAGAAGCTGCCGATGAATCCGACCACGTCCGCGCCATCGAGCCCGAGTTCCGCCCCCAGCGCATCGTCGCGCGGCGGCGCGTTCCCGAACAGGTCGAGATCGACGCCGTTGGGCGAGACGATAATCTTGTCCGCCGCGATGCCACGCGCGACCAGGTCGCCGCGCAGGCCTTCGCAGATCACCGCCACCGCATCCGCGCGCCGCACCGCCCACGTCTCCAGCGCGCGCGTCGCCCGGTAGCGCATCGACGTCGCGGTCCCCGTCCCATTGCCGACCGCCGCATCCTCCCAGAACGCGCGGATCTCGTACACCAGCGGCAGTTTCCGTTTGCGCGCCACGATCAGCGCGGCAAGCGCGTCAATCACCGGCGAGTGCGCATGGAGGATGTCGGGCTTGAAGGCATCGACCGCCGCCTCGATCCTTCTGGCGAACGCCGCGATCCCGACCATCTCGCCGACCGGACCCGGCTTCACACCGGCCGCGGTCCGGTAGAAGGTCAGCCCGTCGACCGACTCCACCGACGCCGGCGCAACGCCGTGGCGCGGGCCGGTGACCGCCGCGACGGTCCACCCCAGCCCCTCCTGCGCCTTGAGGATCGCCCGGGTGCGGAACGTGTAGCCACTTTGCAGCGGCAGGCCGTGATCGAGAATATGAAGGATACGCATCGTGGACGTCGTCTGCCACAGATCGCTTAACGGCGCGTCAACCGACTATGGCTACGCACGAATCTCGAAAAGCCCTCACAGGAAAGGAGGCCGTCCCATGATCGACAATCTCGCGCTCGGCCTCAGCCACGGGCTGATGATGCTCGCCGCGTTCTTGCTGCTCAAGCGCCCGGACCTCGACCGCGAGCCGAGCCCGCACGACGCGCCCGACAAGAAGCGCGCGCCAATAGAGAAACCCCGCAGCGATGCGTGATCTCGCGTTCATCGCCTTCCTGCTCGCGTTCTTCGCGATGGGCTTCAAGCGGCCGTTCCTGCTGGTGCTCGTCTATGTCTATATCGACATCGTCTCGCCGCAGCGGCTGACCTACCTCCTGCTCAACAGCGTGCCGATCTCGCTGATCGCGGTCGCGCTGGCGGTCGGCGGGTGGATCCTCGCGGACGACAAGCGCGACACCCGCGTCGGCGGGCGGCAGGTGCTGATCGTGCTGCTCATGCTCTATTGCTGGGTGACGACGATCGGTGCGGATTTTCCGGTCGAGGCGAAGGAGAAATGGGACTGGGTCTGGAAGACGCTGATCTTTGCCGCCTTCCTGCCGCTGACGCTGCGCACGCGACTGCGCATCGAGGCGCTGCTGCTGTTCATGATCCTCTCCGCCTCGTCGATCATCATCGTCGGCGGGATCAAGACGATCGCCAGCGGTGGCGGCGGTTACGGCCAGTTGAACCTCATGGTCGACAATAATTCGGGTCTGTACGAGGGCAGCACGATCAGCGCGGTGGCGATCGCGATCATCCCGCTGATCTTCTGGTTCATGGTCCACGGCACGATCTTCAGGCCCGACTGGCGCGTGAAGGGCTTCTGCCTCGCGCTGGTGTTCGCGTGCCTGCTGATCCCGGTCGGCACCTCGACGCGTACCGGGCTCGTGTGCATCGGGCTGCTGGCGGTGCTGTCGGTGCGCGCGGTGAAGCGCAAGGCGCTGTACCTTGCGGCGGTGGCGGCGCTCGGGCTGGCGGCGATCCCGTTCCTGCCCTCCGCGTTCACCGACCGGATGAACACCATCAAGACCTATGACGCGGACGAATCCGCCTCGACGCGGCTGGCGGTGTGGAAATGGACGATCGAATACGCGAAGACCCATCCGTTCGGCGGCGGCTTCGAGGCGTATCGCGGCAACCGCATCCGCTACGACCTGAAGAGCACCGGCGCCGCCGCTGCACCCGGCCCGCGGGTCGAGACCGACAAGGCCCGCGCGTTCCACAGCGCCTATTTCGAGATGCTGGGCGAACAGGGCTATCTCGGGCTTGCGCTATGGCTCGCGATCAATTTCATCGGCGTTTTCAGGATGGAGATCCTCCGCCGGCGCTATAGCGACCCGGCCGGCGAATTCGCCTGGGCGGGGCCGCTCGCAGCCGCGCTTCAGAGCGGGCAGATCATCTATCTGTTCGGCGCGGCGTTCGTCGGCATCGCGTTTCAGCCGTTCGTCTACATGCTGATCGGCGCGCAGATCGGTCTCGACACCTATCTCACGCGCAAGCGCAGCGAACAGACGTTCCGCCCGATGCGCCGAGCACTCCCCCCCCGCTAGCAGGAGGGGAGCAGATAGCGTCAGTCGACCGGCTCGTCCGCCAGTTCTTCTTCCAGCGCCGCGATGATCGCCTTGTTGAACGCGGGGATGTCATCCGGCTTACGGCTGGTGATCAGGTTGCCGTCGACCACGACCTCTTCGTCCACCACGTCCGCGCCCGCATTCTCCAGGTCCGTCCGGATCGACGGGAAGCTCGTCACGCGGCGCCCGTCGATCACGTCGGCCTCGGCCAGCAGCCACGGCGCATGGCAGATCGCGGCGATGATCTTGCCGTCCTCCATGAACTCGGTGATGATCTCGATCGCGCGCTCTTCCTGGCGCATCGTGTCGGGATTGGCGACGCCGCCCGGCAGCACCAGCGCGTCGTAATCGTCGGTATCGACCTCGTCGAGCGTCAGGTCGGGCGTCGCCGTCTCGGCCTTGTTGATGTCGCCCTTCATGCCCTGGATCGGGTCCATCTTGATCGAGGCGAGCTGCACTTTCGCACCCGCCGCCTCCAGCGCTTTGCGCGGTTCGAACAGCTCGACGGTCTCGAAACCGTCGGCAGCGAGCATCAATACGCGAGCTTGGGAAAGATCGGTCATGTCATGTCTCCAGTGAAATCCCGTGCCCCCTCAACCCCGCGTCGCGCGGGTCGTTCCGGAACGATGCGTCCCCCCGAACATTTCGAGACCGGAAGGACCACCGCATTGCCCACCAAGATCGTGTATTCCGACGACTCCAAGCCCGGCATCACCCGCAAGAAGATGCGGAACGGCTGGGGCTATTGGGATGCCAGGGGCGAGCGCATCACCGACCGCGACGAGATCGACCGGCTGAACGCAATCGGCCTGCCCCCCGCTTATGGCGACGCGTGGTTCTGCCCCAAGCCCAACGGCCATATCCAGGCGGTCGGCTGGGACGAGAAGGGCCGCAAGCAATACCGCTATCACACCGGCTTCCGCGAAGCGCAGGAGGCCGCCAAATACGAGCGCTGCGCCGATTTCGGCCACGCCCTCCCCAAGATCCGCAAGGCGGTCGAGGCCGACCTCCGCAAACGCTCGCTGACCCGCGAGCGCGCGGTTGCGGCCGTCATCCGCCTGCTCGACGGCGGCCACATCCGCATCGGCAACGAAGCCTATGCCGCCGCCAACGAGAGTTTCGGCGCGACCACGCTCCGCAAGCGCCACGGCGAAGTGAAGGGCGCGACGCTGAAACTCCAGTACAAGGGCAAGTCCGGCAAGATGCGGACGCTCAGGATCACCGATCGCTCGCTCAGCAGCTTCGTCAAGAAATGCCAGGACCTCGACGAACAGCATTTGTTCGCGTGGCTCGACGATGCCGGCGTCGCGCATCCGGTCACCTCGACCGACGTCAACTGCTACATCCGCGACGTCACCGGCACCGACTTCACCGCCAAGAACTTCCGCACCTGGGCTGCCAGCGTCGCCGCGTTCGAGGCGCTCGCATCGGCCGAGCGCGACCTCAGCCTCAAGGCGATGCTCGAACCCGTCGTCGCGCGTCTCGGCAACACCCACGCGATCGCGCGGAAAAGCTACGTCCACCCGTCGTTGATCGCGCTCGTGAAAACCGGTCAAAGCACGTTCCGCAAGGCGCTCCGCCTCCCGCGCGCCAAGCGCTACATGAGCCGCGAGGAATGTGGCCTGATCACCTTCCTCGAAGCCGGCACGCCCGCGACCGCGACACTCGCAAAAGCGGCCTGACGAGTATCTTCATGTCCAACACTACCGCCCCCAAGCAGCCGATCTTCGACGCAGGCGACGTCGGCAACCAGGCCCAGGGCTTCGTCACCGCCAGCGTCGCCTGGATCCAGGCCTATTGGCTCCAGATCCTGATCGCGTTCGGGATCGGCGCGGTCATCGTGATCGTCCTCCACACCGCACGCCGGTTCGGCAGCAAGCTTTGCGAACGCCCCCGCGCGCTCAACGGCTGGGGCATCGTCGTCGGCAAGGCGATCGCCCGGACCGGCAATTTCTTCATCGTCATGCTCGCCGCCAAGCTGGTCGCCGGCTATTCCGCCGCCCCCGGCGAAGTCGCGACGACGATCAACTTCCTCTTCACCG
>JAJNQF010000248.1 GCA_021154945.1 Sphingomonas sp. | reverse complement strand
GTAACGACGAGATTCCTCCGACTATGTGGCTGGGCCCCCGCGACTCGCTCTGGCCGGCCGTAAGCCTTCCACGCACGTACGAGGTTGTAGAACTGAGCGGTGCGAAGGCCGAGTTCATGTGCATGTGCCTCGGCAGCCTTCCGCCCCGGTGCCTGCAGGAAGTGTTCGATCGCGGTGATGCGTCGAAGAACCTCTTCGCGCCGCTCGGGAGGGATGAAGGACATGTCGGGTGCGTTGCGCATGGGGTATCCTTGTTCGTGTGGAGGTGAAGTGTCTGTCGTCGCCATCGGACGGGGAGGTGCTCGACGCGCCTGGCCGTGGTGCGCGTTGCGCAAGCGGATTGGTCGCACGCCTATGCGAGCGGACGTCCGAGCCGTCCTGGGATGACATTGACGGATTTGCGGAGACTGATCGGCATGCGCAGCCGGCAACCGAGAATGCGGTCGGCGATATAGCCGTGAGCCGAAGCAGCATTCGAAGTGCTCAGCCTGACGACTGCACGTTAGGCGGCCATCCTCAATTCGCCGTTGTGCCGTTCCCGCGCAATCAGGAGCGCGAGCTTAGGGTCGGTCACGGTGGGGGGGCGATCTAGGCCCGAGCGCGTGACGGTAGTCAGCCGAATGGTCGGCGGACGATAGCTGACGACGAGGAGACCAATGCGTTTGCCGACCGAATTGGAGATAGCCCGCGCCGCTTCGGTCATTGAAACATTGGTGATCGCCATGTCGGGCGGCACATAGCGGGCCAGCATCTTCGCATCCGCATCGCTTGCCGTGATGGGCAGGGCGGCGAGCGGCCGTTCGCGTTCGATTGCCTCGGCGACAATAATCCCGAACGGATTTGAACCTGCGACGGACTTCCGCCCACTTCAGGGAGTCGATGTTCGTCAAATCGAGGTCTTCGACCACTGCTTTTCTCCATTCCCAGGATAATTTTTCGGCATTTCCCCACTTTCCGGGTGATTTTCGCGCGTGTGACGCCGCGATCTATTTTGATCCGTTGGCGCAGACATGGCCGGGTCATGGTCGCAACGGCGGCCATCAGCCGGATGCGCTGATCATTTGATGATTAAGTCGCGCTGCGGCGTGACTGGTTCTACGGTTGGCTTGGGGGGTGGCGGCGCTGATCCCGGCTCACGGTTCAAATCGCCGTATGGATACGGCGAGATCTCCATTGGCGGCGTGCGGAGCTAGTAGATGTCGTACGCTACCAAGCCTCAGATCGATCGAGTTCTCCATCGAGGCGGGTGCGAACGATATCGTGAGATTGACGAACGCCGCCGTCGTTCGTGATCCTATCAAACGAGGTCACGCATATGCGCGTGCGCCGGGGTGGCTTGGTGGCGAACGACAGGAGCGTTGAATTGAACGTGATCGGGAACAACGAAAAGCGGTTGAACGGCCTGGAACAGCTCCGAAAGCTCATGGCGGATGGCACGCGTCCGCCGATGGGGACCACGCTGGGCTTCACGCTAGTGGAGATCGAAGACGGCCTCGCGGTCTTCGAAGGGGATCCGGATAGAAGCGTCTACAATCCGATTGGCTCGGTGCATGGCGGCTATGCGGCAACTCTTCTCGACAGCGCTTGCGGGTGCGCAGTGCACTCGCGACTGACCGCCGATCAGGGCTACACGACCTTGGAGTTGAAGGTTGCCTACCATCGTCCGCTCCGGGATTCGAGCGGACCGGTCCGGGCGGAGGGACGCATCCTGTCGATCGGTCGCCGAGCGGCTTTCGCGGAGGCGACATTGAAGGATGCGGATGGTCGACTCTGTGCGTCGGCGACGTCCACCCTTCTCGTGTTCGATCTGCCGGCGAAGCCGGCGCGATCGTGAAAGTCGGGATCCTGGATCGATGGTCGCGCTCGACCGTCGATCGCTAGCGAAGACCCTGGTACACGATCGATCCTAGTTGGCGGCGGTGCCGGTATTCGGAGAGGGTGCTTGTGGTCGGTCCGGCGGACGCCGATGCCCTCAGGTAAGCCGTCGTCCGACAACCGCCTGACGCCGCTCTGCGTCGAACCAATGGAGACACGTCTTGACCGACGACCTGCCCGAACCGTCGAAGCTCACGCGATCGAAGAAGCGTTGGGCAACCGAATCGAAGTTCCTCACCGGAAGTGCCGCCAAGTCGGACGGTGAACGCCTTCCCCCGGCCAGCATCTGGTCAGGGACTGGCCCGTCCTGGATCTCGGACGCCAACCGGACGTGTCGCGCGAACGCTGGCAACTGAAGGTCGTCGGCATGGTGGAACGCCCGGTGACGCTGGACTGGGCCACACTCATGGACCTGCCTCAAAAGACGATCCGAACGGACATCCACTGCGTCACGACATGGTCGCGGTTCGACAACGATTGGTCGGGCGTCGCGACGCGGGATCTCCTGGATTTGGTGGCTCCGCGCGACGAGGCCGCGTTCCTGATCCTGCATGGCTACGACGGCTACACGACCAATGTCCCGCTTGCGGACTTCGCGGCGCCGGACGCGATGCTGGTACACGGCTGGCAGGGACGGCCCCTGACACGGGACCATGGTGGTCCGGTGCGGTTGGTCATCCCGCATCTGTACTTCTGGAAGAGCGCGAAGTGGATCAGTGCGATCGACTTCGTAGGCGCGGACGCCCCTGGGTTCTGGGAGGTGAATGGGTATCACATGCGCGGAGATCCGTGGGCGGAGGAACGCTATTCCTGAGGACCGCGCGCTTCGATATCGCAGGCCGGTATGACGCGCTTTCCGAATGCTCGGATCCTCGCGTCAGCCAAATTCAAGCGATACCCTCGTCACCACTCATCGAACAATTCTGGACGCCATGACTGAACACGCTCGCACCTATCGCGTCCTCCACACCTCCGACTGGCATATCGGGCACGAGCTGTTCGGCCACGGTCGCGACGCCGAGCACGACGTGTTCCTCGACTGGCTGCTCGACCGGTTGCGGATCGAAGATGCGGATCTGCTTCTCGTTACCGGCGATATCTACGACGTGGCGAATCCTCCCATCGCCGCGATGGCGCGGCTCTACCGCTTCTTGCGCGAGGCGACGACGCAGTGCCCGGCCCTGACGATCGCCATCATCGGGGGAAACCACGATAGTGCCGCGCGCATAAACCTGCCCTCGTCGTTGCTGGGGCCTTCCCGCGTCCACCTGATCGGTTCGTTGCCGCGCAAGGACGGGGCGACGGATTGCGAGCGTCTTCTGATTCCGCTTCCGGGCCGCGACGGTGTCGCCGCTGCGTGGCTCGGCGCGGTACCATACTGCCGTCCCGGCGATCTGGGTGGCCTCGGGCTTCAGGGCCTCTACGCCGAGGTGCTGAGCGCCGGTGCGGAGGCCGCCGGCCATTTGCCGCTGATCCTGACCGGACATCTGCACGTCTCCGGCGGCGACGTTTCGGAACAGTCGGAGCGTCGCATCACCGTCGGCGGTGAGGAGGCCGAAGCCGCCAGCCTGTTCGACGGGCGAGCGGCCTATATCGCTCTTGGCCATCTGCACCGTCCCCAACTCATCCATGGCGAGACGCCAATCCGCTACGCCGGATCCCCGTTTCCCTTGTCCGCTACGGAGCGACTCTATCGTCATTCCGTGAGCATCGTGGACCTCCGCCCGGACGGTGCGGCCATCCGCGAGGAGCCGATCCCCCGCCCCGCCGCTTTCATCGCGGTGCCGGCAGATGGTCCCCTCCCCCTGCCCGACGTCGAGGCTGCCATTTCGGCTCTTGAATTGGATGCCGACCTGCCGCGGGGCCTCCAGCCGTTCATCGAGGTCTCCGTCCTTGTGGATGGTCCCGAACCGCATCTTCAGACGAAAATTCTTTCCGCATTGGGCGCCAAGCCCGCGCGCCTGACCCGGATCGTCCGGGTCCAGGCTCGGGAAGCCAGCGGGAGGGGAATCGAGGGCAGACAGTCGAATCTCACCGAATTGAAGCCGGAAGCAGTATTCGCGGAACTGTTCGAACGCGAACACGGTGGCGAGCCGCCAGCCGATCTGATGCAGGCGTTTTTGACGCTGATGATCGACGCACAAGGGACCGAAGCGTAATGCGTGTACTCGCGATCCGAGGCCGCAATCTGGCCAGCCTCGCCGGAGACTTCGAAGTCGATTTCGAAGCTGCACCTCTCGCGGACGCGGGAATCTTCGCCATAACGGGGCCAACCGGGGCGGGGAAGTCGACGCTGCTGGATGCGATGTGCCTTGCCCTCTTCGACACCGTTCCCCGTCTTGGTGCTGCGTCTCGCGGGAAGATCGAAAACGAACAGGGTGACGAACTGTCCGCGACCGACGCGCGCACGATACTGCGTCACGGCGAAAGCGACGCCTTTGCCGAGATCGACTTCCTCGGTCGCGACTCGAACCGGTACCGGGCGCGCTGGACAGTTCAACGCGCCCGGATGAAGCCAACCGGCAGGTTGAAGTCGAGTGTCCAGACGCTTCTCCGCATCGACGGCGGTGAGATGCTCGGCGGCACCAAGACGGAGACGTTGGCGGCGATTCAGAATCTGGTCGGGCTATCCTCCGATCAGTTTCGCCGCGCGGTGCTGTTGGCACAGGGTGATTTCGAAGCCTTCATCAAGGCGAACGACAATGATCGCGCCGTTCTCCTCGAGAAGATCACCGGTTCGACGATCTACACGCAGCTGGGCCGCGCGGCCTTCGAGAAGGCGTCGGCCCTTCGACTCGTTCAGCAACGTCTAGTCGATCAGCTGGAGATGCAGAATGCGATGGACGATGCCGCCCGTGCCGACGCCGAAGGGCGCTTTCAGAGCGCTACGAACGACGAGGTCGCGGCCGACGCGACCGTAGCCGAACTGGAGAACGCGGCGCGATGGGAAGCGGATCGGGAAACGCTCGAAAACCGACTGGCCGCGTGCGAAGCGGAGGTCGGGCGGAGCGTGGCCGCCTTCGCAGCGGCTGAACCCGATCGCGTGACTTTGCGCGAACGGAAGTCGGCGTTCAGTCTGGCTCAGGACTGGTCGTTGCTCGAAGGGGCGCGGGTCACGGCAGAGGACGCTAGAACCGAGGTCGCCAGCCGTACCTCCCTCGCGAACGAGGCGGCCATCGCGCTGGCGGAACTCGACGGCGCGGAGAAGACGGCGCGGGCCGCCGTCGAGCATGTCGCCGACCAGGCCGCCGTCCTGCGGCCCATCGTCGAGCAGGCGAAGAACCTTGATCGTGATGTCGCCGAGACGGCAACGAAGCTGGACCATCTGACCGGTGTCCGTGCCGAACGCTCGGCGGACCTCGCGGCGTGCAGGACGGCCGAAGGCGCCGCGTTCGTTGCGGCGGTCGAACTGCGCGACCGTCATGGCGAGTGGCTTTCCGACAACGCGTCGCTGGCCTTGCTGTCCGCCAGGGAGGAGGAGATCGCCCGGGGTCTTACCGATCGCGGTGCCTACAAGCGAAGCATGACGGATCTCGAGGCGGCCGAACGTACGACCGACGCCGAACTGGTCTTCGCCGACGACGCGCTCTCCAGGCTCCGCATGCTGGCGGTTGATGCGGAGGTGGCGCTGATCCCGGTGCAGGCCGAACTCTCGAGCGCGGAGGCAGCCGTCCCTGCGGAGCAGGTGCGTTCGGCATTGGTGGACAGACGCGATGCGATAGCCGCGCTGGGACGGTTGCTGATCGACTGGAGGAGCAGGGCCGCCAGGGTGTCCGACGCGGAAGCAGGGGTGGTCAAACTGCGCACGGACGAAGTCGAAGCGGCCTCGGAACACCGAACGCTGACGGACCGGAAGGGAATCGTAGCCGATACGCTGCCCAACCTTCGGGTTCGGCTGGACGAGGCTCGTCGCGCGGGTGTTCTGGCGGAAGCAGCGGCCGACGACGCCGCATTGCGGCTGCGCGCGCTGCTCGTGGACGGAGCCCCCTGCCCGGTCTGCGGCGCGACCGAACACCGTACCACCGCCATCAGCGCTCTTCTTGGCGAACAACTCGAGAGTCAGCGCGCGCGCATCGCCGGGCTCGAGGTCGAACTGACGACCGGGACCGCAGCCGACGTTCGGCTTGCCGCCGAGCTTCAGGGCTTGTCCCGCCAAGGGCGAACGCGGGAAGCCGAGGTGGCCCGCCTGTCGGGGGAGCTTGGGTTGCGGATCGATGCACGTGACGTCGCGCGTGCGAGCCTGATGACGTCGGCCGCCGCCGTCGGCTTCGACGCCATGGACGAACGGTTCGAGCCGCTTGTCGCCTCGACCCTGTCATCCATCGACGCCGAGCGCCGCGTCATGGATGCTGCCGTCGACGCGTGCTCCGTCGCGCGGTCCGTGGAAGGAGCGGCGCGCAAGGTCAGGGACGATGTGAGGTCAGCGTCGGACGCCGCCGCCGAAAGGCAGCGAGCCGCCGCGCAGGCGGCCGAGGTAGCCCGGGCTGCGCGGGCGCGGGCTCGCGAAAGCGTCGAACGTTTCGACGTCATCCTGGACGCGGCGTTCGGCGACGTAGTGCCTTGGCGGCAGCTGGAAGATCCCGTGGCATGGCTCGCCGAGCGATCGTCGGCATGGCGGACGCGTTCGTATGAAAATTCTGAGGCACTCAAGAGGTTGCCTGCGCTTGATGCGGCACTCGCCTATGCCCGGACCGAGCACGCGACGGCGACGGCGCTCGCCGGTGCGGCCGAGGGGGAGGCAGCCAAGCTCACGACGGCCGTCGAAAGCCTCATGAAGGCCCGACGGGTGCTTCTCGACGGCAGAACGGTCGCCGATGTCGAAACCGATACGAGCAGGCAACTCGGCGCCGTCACGCTGACCCACGAAGCAGCGCTGAGGGCTTTCGACGAGATGCGGCAGGTCCTCATCACGGAACTCGCCCGCAAGGAGGGTGCCGACGTGGCGCTCGCCAAGGCGGATGAGGCGTTCGCAAGGCTCGGCAGTACCTTCGAAGCCCGTCTGGGCGAGCTCTCCCTGAGTGCCGACATGGTCGCCGCCGCCGTGGCAGGCGGTCCGAACGTCATCGAAGTCGAGGAGCAACGCCTGGCCGGCATCGCCGACGCCGTTCGCGGTGCCGAGGCTGCCGTCGTTCAACGTGCGGCGGACCTGAGCCTTCATGAAGCCGGCGTGCGACCTGAAGTGATGGGCGAGGCCCTGCAGGCGGCATTGGCCACGGCCCGAATGGCGCTGAACGAGGCCCGCACGGTTCTCGGACACGCGACTTTCGACTTGAGGCGCGACGACGAGGTCAGGGCGAAGACCGCGGGCCTTCGAGCGGAACTCGAACGCGAACGCGAGGCGTCGCGTATCTGGCTCGCCCTCAGCGACCTGATCGGGGACAGGGAGGGTAAGGTCTTCCGTCGTTTCGCGCAGGGCCTGACGCTCGACCGGCTGCTGTCCCATGCGAACGAACAGCTTCTGGACCTCAAGCCTCGCTTCGCTCTCGAACGAAGCGTCGGCGGCGACATGCTCATACAGGTCGTGGACCACGACATGGCAGGTGAGGTCCGCGGCGTTCACAACCTGTCCGGCGGAGAACGATTCCTAATCAGCTTGGCCCTTGCTCTCGGCCTGGCGGAGATGTCGACGGGGCGGGGGTTGAGGATCGAGAGCCTATTCATCGACGAAGGCTTCGGAGCGCTCGATACGTCGAGCCTCGGGCAGGCTATCGCGGTGTTGGAGCATCTGCACGCGACCGGTCGGCGTGTAGGCGTGATCAGTCACGTCGAAGAGGTGAAGGAGCGCATTCCGGTCAAGATCGAGGTGGTCCCCGTATCGCGGGGCAAAAGCGTTCTGACGGTTTCGACGAACTAGCCGAATGGTCTCGCAAACCACGTTCCATTCTCGTTCGCCGCGGTGGCTGACGCTTTCGGCGATCCGGTGGGAAGGCGGTATGCCGTGAGCATTGCACCACTCTTCGCCTCGCCTTGCGATCTGGCTGGCCGCATGCCGGCACTCGTGGCCGACTTCCTTGACCTGGAGATCAGTCTTCGGCGACGATTTCGCGAGGAGAGCGTGTCCGACATCATCGTCGCCAGCTTGCTTCGGTCGGCCGGTCGCGACCTGTCGGTGCAGCTCCCCATCAATGAGAAGATCACCGGCAACGACTTTGACATCATAGTGTTCGACCCCGTCCGCAGGTCGGCCGTGCAGTTTCGGATTCAGGCGAAGCGCTTCAGCCCCCATCCGTCGAACTGGCAAATGGGATCCTACAAGGAACTCGCCCATCCCCATAACTCCGGGACGCAGGCGGCCGCCCTCATCCGGTCATCCGCGACGGAACGCCGCCTCCTTACGGTTCCTCAGTACGCCTTCTACAATCCCGCACGCGCCTGCGCGGCCTCGGGCTCGACCATCGCGGGAATCGAACTCGCAGACGGTCACGCCGTTCGCCAGCTCGTCGGGGCGCTTGTGAAGGCAAAGCCCAAGCGGCTCCCCTACGAGCGGCTTTCCACTCTGCAACCGCTGTTCTTCCCGTTGTCCACGTTGCTGTGCCCCAGCGGAGCCGACGTAGGCCGGAGAATGGTGACGCCCGAAGGTGCCCGACGGGCGGTGAACGACTCCATCGCTGCCGCGGCCGAACGCAACGGCGGAGATCCTATAAAGCTGCTTCCCAGACAGGCGTCTGCCGGAGGCAGATCTCGGTCGGCCGATGAACGATCGACGTTGCTCGCTACCGACATGCCCCCCGTGCTTGCCGCGGCGATGGGAGCCCGCGAACGGCAGATCACCGTGGCGCGAACGAGAGTTTCGAGACCGAAGATCGTTCTGTTCTCGCAGTGACGTCCGTCCGGGACGCGAGAAGGGCGGACGCACGACGGTACGGCGCTTCCGGATCCGACGCGGCGTTTGGGCTCCCGTGGCTCTCGATTCTTCGTGACGGTCACCGACGATGCGATGGCAGCGAAGAAGAAATCTTCTCCGAGAATATCACCCGATTCGGATGACTCAGATTGAGACCGTCGTCCGTGCTGCTGGCGTGAACGATTTCGACCCCACCGGCACGGAAGGCGGGATGATCCATGACCGCAGTCAACGGACGTCGCTTGCACGCCAGCGCCCAGGATTCGGGGTAGTCGCCGTACAGGGTCAGTTCGCCGTTATCGTACCGTCCCTGCGGAAGTTCGATCGAAGTCCGCAGCACGCCCTCGATCCAGCTCAGGATGTTCAGACATCCCCAGCGTCGAAACCGTAGAGCGCCGTGCGGATCTTCGATGCGCAATGCGCGGGCGGCTTGCAGCGTTTCGGACGGTTCCAGGTCGGCGGCGCGGATCAGTGCGAGTGAGACCTCCGTCATCGTGCCGCCGGATCCCGAGTTCCGAAGCTCAGTGGTCAAGGCACCCCGGCGCCGCTGCGTCCTGCCATGGATACGCAGCAGATCCTTTACGTCTCCTGTGGTCCAGATGGGCTCCGGCGGCGATGGCGACCACGACAGGGAGTCGTCGAGAAGCATCGTCACCATCGTGTAGTGTCGCGAATGGGTCTGACCGGGTTGGTGGTTGGAAGAAACGGGATCCATGCGGAGCCATAGCGGTTCGCATCCGTCACCGATCCGTGCCGACGTCTTCTCCAGTGCCGTACGTAAAGCGATTTCGCGTCGCGCAACGATCCCACGCTCCCCCACCGCGGCTTCGACGTGCTTGATGATGCCTTTGACCGCCGGAACAAGGGAGGCCGCTCCAGCGACGAACGCTTCCGCCGCAACGACTATCGGCAATATGAAGTCGCCCAGGTCGATGTCGACCGTCAGGCTCTCCCGTTCGGCGAAGCCCGCCACGGCCACTCGAACGCTGCCTGCGGACGGTACCGCCACCTGCGGAAGGCACAGTTGCTTCAACGGGCGCTTCAACAGCGCGAGAAGATGTTGAACGTCGCCGCCGGCTACCGCTTCGCCGCCGATGCTAAGCGCCGACCTGCCGTCCCAGGGCACGCCGGCCCAATTGATCAGATCCCTCCGCCATCTAATGGGCGACCGTCCACTTCGCATCGAGAGCGAAGCCATGTCGTCCGCCTGCAGGCGCCACCAGGGGCGATCGGTGCGCAGGTTGGCAATGGAGCCGATTGCGGTGGCTTCACCCATGTTGGTCCCCTTTCATCGCTCCTTAGAAGACGCTCGGCGTAATCGTTTCGTCCGTTCGCGCAACGCGTGGTCAACACGGTGGACGCGGCGAATCGTTAGCCACCGCCCGACGAATCAGACGGTGCTCATGAGCGGTCGGCTGACGCTCGAAGACATGGAAGGCCGAGTGCAATGATGCTCGCTCTAAAACCCTGTGTATCAGTCGGCCGTCGAATGTCCCTCGGCTTCGCGGGAAGACTGCTCGACTGGGAAGCTCCTTGCCGCGTGATGTATTTCGAGCGATCTTTCGTGCTCTACGACATCGGTCACCTTGAGGTCTCTTCCTGCGAGAGCAGGGTGATCCACGAAGTCGCAAAACAGCTTGTGCTTGGCCTGAGCGACGACCGATGGCGGGTAGTCGCCCGATACCGTCAGGCGATTTTGAAAGTAGTGGCCGCCGGGGAAGCTCAACGAGAGGAGCAGGACGCCGTCCTGGACGTACAGGGACTCCTGGGTCTTACCGCGTTCGAAGTGCACGGCGCCGTGACGGTCGGCCATGCCGGCGGAGATCGCCTCCTTGAGCGTTTCACCCGGGTCGAGGCCTTTGTCCACGATCAGAGCAAGCGCCGTCTGGCTGATCCTGCCGGCGGAATTGCTCGCAAGCAGCTCTTCGAGCATCGCGGCCCGTTCGCCGTGCGTCGGGCAGTAGTAGCTCTGGTGGTCTCGAACCTCCTGAACCGTGTGGATGCGCTCGGATCCGGTCGGCGCCCACACGAGCTTTTCGTTGAGGGTTGCGAAGAGCACGACGTAATCCGCTTCCAGCAGATGTTCCGGATCGTCGTAGTGCGGAACGTGCCTCAATCGCAGCCATAACGGCGCGGCCCCGTGACCGATCACCGCAGCGGTTTCCTCCATTGCCCGACGCATGCCCTCCTCCCGGCGCACCACGCCGACTCGCATCGCGTCCGCTCCTTTCACAAATTTGAGCATCTCAGCTGCGACTGTGGCGCTTGATGGCGGGCGCTTCCCCATCGATCTCACTCCATCGATGGCGAGAGGAAGGATGAAGTCGATGAAATCGATGTCGATGATGAGTACCGCGGTCGCAGCGGTGCGGAAGATGCGGACATCAGAGGGTTCAGGAGGGGCGATCCGCTCGATCCCCAGAGTTCGCATACCGCTACGCAGCTTGCCGAGCAGTTTGATCAAGTCACCGGCTTTCAGGTCCCTCCCCCAGGAGGGATCGCCGACGAAGACGTCGGAAATGCCGTCCCAAGCTTCGCCGACCCACTCCACGCGACTGACGTTGTCCTGCGTCGCCGATGGCGGAAGCGATCCTACCCAACGGCCTACGTCGGCGGCACCTAGTCGCCAGTAAGGCCGATCTCCAGCGAGGGACGCGACGATCTCGGATCCGTTGCGCTTCTCGTACATTTTCATTCCCCAAACTTCGTTCCCGACATTCGCCGCCGGAAAGACCCCGTCATCAGCTACGCGTCTAGATCTGAAGATGCGGCATAGGCGACGATGCCGTCGTCATGCCGTTCGAAAGGTATCCGGAGCTGCCTGATGGCAACCAGCTGATCGAAGTTCTAACTATCTCGACTTCGATCAAGATTTTGTGAACGGCGCAAGCGGCTCAATATTGCACAACAAATAGCAACTTGCCGAAGCGACCAAGACCCGTCTGACCTCTCCCGCACCGGGAATCGTAGACGGCGACACGATCGAGTTTACCAACGGGCGGGGTTCGGATTGTCGGTATCGAACCGCCGGATGATTACCGTCCACAGCTCAAGGGGATTGCGGCCGACGGTGACGCACTAAACAGCGTCGCGCAGGCCCAGGCCCTGAGCAACGTGATGGTTGAAGAGTTCGGGTTCATTGGGGACCGCACGCACTACGACGATCCCCAGAACGCGGACCTGATTGCGGTCGTCGATCGCAGGCTCGGTCTGCCGATCAGTCTGTCGATCCTCTATGTGGCGATGGCACGACGTCTCGGATGGTCGGCAATGCCGCTCAATACCCCCGGTCACGTCCTGGTGCGCCTTGGCGACGCGTCGGATGCGCTGATCATCGATCCGTTCAATGACGGTCGTATCGTTGCCCCTGCACAGGTGGAAGCCTTGTTGGAGCAGATGACGGGCCAGGCCCGGTTTTCCGACGGGATGCTTCCCCTGACGAACCGGTCGGCGCTCGTCCGCCTGCTGCTCAACCAGGCGACCCGTGCCGAGCAGGCCGGCCATCCCGCACGCGCGCTGGTCCTGTACGACCGTATGACGATCGTGGCGCCTACGCATGCCCATGGTTGGTGGGAGCGCGCCAGACTTCAACTGGTCGCAGGTGATGTGGCCGGTGCCCGCAGTAGCCTTAGTGCGATGCTGGAGATCACCCGGGACGACGATCTGCGCCTGCAGGTATCGGCAGCGCTCGATGCCCTTCCCCGGCCAACGCCGTCATGAATATTGCGGTGGATCGCCCCTTGCCGTGATGCCTTATCCCAGGCGCGTCCATCGGCGCTCATGCCAGGCCCGGGACTGAACCGCGTCTCCGAAACGCCAGAACCGGGTCTCGCGTGTGTGGGGACCTGCGCGGACGAGCGTCCAGCACTCACCGGTCGGCAGCTCCACGATGCGGTGAATGTGCGCAGCGTCGACATGGTAGGTTTCGCCAGGGAGTCGGTGAACCAGTTCGCTATGCCAACCGCCGTTTGGATCCAGGTGGAACACCTCTTCGACATAGCCGCCATCAAGGATCTCGGTGTCGAAGCTCCAGGGGTGATCATGCGGGGTCGCATGCGGCTCTTCCATCTTGAACCGGTGCAGTGCGCGTCCGTCATCCAGATGATATTTGGTAAAAGCCCGCGACATTCGCTCAACGCTGACGATCCGCGTGCCTTCGGGAACGCGAGCAATGGCTGCTCGCGGTAGTCGCATACTCACGGTTCGGTTACCTCTTCATAACAGCCAGCGCGCCTCAGTTGCCGGACAATCCCGTTGAACGCCGCGGTCACGCCCTGTGCCCTGCCGATCTCGTTCTCTTGGGCTGCGGCATCCCAGTAGAGTTCGAGTGGCCAGCGTTCCGGGCAGTGCGGCAGCAGGC
This sequence comes from Sphingomonas sp., assembly GCA_021154945.1. Taxonomy (GTDB): domain Bacteria; phylum Pseudomonadota; class Alphaproteobacteria; order Sphingomonadales; family Sphingomonadaceae; genus Sphingomonas. Next base: position 71 of record JAJNQF010000248.1, on the reverse strand, counting down.
AGCGCAGCGCCAACCGGATTTCGACGACATCGACGCGCGCGTCCGGGCAGCGCGCAACGCCGCCCCGCAAG
>JAJNQF010000451.1 GCA_021154945.1 Sphingomonas sp. | reverse complement strand
CCCGCAAGCGGGAGGGGAGCATCAGAGGATCCCCTTGGTCGACGGGATCGCATCTGCCTTGCGCGGATCGATCTCGATCGCTGTCCGCAACGCGCGCGCGACGCCCTTGAACGCCGCCTCGGCAATGTGGTGATTGTTCGTCCCGTATAGCGTCTCGACGTGCAGCGTGATCCCCGCCGCCTGCGCGAAGCTGTGGAAGAAATGCTCGAACATCTCGGTGTCCATGCCGCCCAAGCGCTTCTGCGAGAACAAATCCTTCCACACCAGCCAGGGCCGCCCGGAAATATCCAGAGCCACCCGCGTGAGCGTCTCGTCCATCGGCGACAACGCATCGCCGTACCGCACTATGCCTCTCTTGTCGCCGAGCGCCTGCGCGAACGCCTGCCCGATCGCGATGCCGGTATCCTCGACGGTGTGGTGCTCGTCGATGTGCAGGTCGCCCTTGGTCCGCACGCGCAGATCGATCAGCGAGTGGCGCGAGAGTTGCTCGAGCATGTGGTCGAAGAAACCGACCCCGGTCTCGACGTCGTACACGCCGGTCCCATCGAGGTTCACGGTGACGTCGATCGCCGTCTCGGCGGTGGAGCGGGTAATCGTGGCGGTGCGCATGCCACCTCCCATAACGTGCGCCACGACGCATGCAATCTTGACCGCCAATCGAATGACGCTACCCAAGGGGAATGACCGATGGACTGCCCGATAGCCTGATTCCGTACGACGAGATCGTGCAAGAAGCCCTGCGTGCCGTCGTCGGCCGCGTGCTTGGTTCCGTCGCGGAGGCCGGCGGGCTGCCCGGCGAGCATCATTTCTACATCACCTTCAAGACGCAGGCGCCCGGCGTCGACATCCCCAAGCGCCTGATCGAGCGTTTTCCGGACGAGATGACGATTGTCATGCAGAACCGCTATTGGGACCTGATCGTCGACGACGAGCGCTTCTCGATCGGGCTCAGCTTCAACCAAGTCCCCTCGAAGCTGGTCATCCCCTATTCGGCGATCACCGCGTTCCAGGACCCGGCGGTCAGCTTCGAACTCCGCTTCCAGGCGCAGGAAGGTGCGGACGATTCGCTTGGCGATCACGACGAAGCCGAAAACGACGGCCCCACTGCAGTCCCGATCGAAGACGGTTCGAACGTCGTAGCCGTGGATTTCAAGCGGAAGAAGTAACCCAAACTCCCTCGCCCCTACGGGGAGAGGGAAGGGGCCCGCCGCGCTTGCGGTGGGAAGGGAGAGGGGCGTTGGGACACGCGTCCTGAGCCTCAAGCCCCTCACCCTTCCGTCGCCTGCGGCTCCTCCCTCCCTCTCCTCAAAGGGGCGAGGGATCCCGCACACGCCCCGGAAGGTTCTCTCCCCATGACCACCCGCACAGAAACCGACACGATCGGCCCGATCGAAGTCCCCGCCGCCGCTTATTGGGGCGCGCAAACCGAACGCTCGATCGAGAACTTCCCCTTCGCCAGCCGCGAACGCATGCCGATCGAGATCGTCCACGCGCTAGCCCTCGTCAAACAAGCCGCCGCCCGCGTAAACCGCGCCCACGGCCTCGACGAAAAAATCGCTCAAGCCATCGACTCCGCCGCACAGGAAGTCATCGACGGCAAGCTCGACGACCAGTTCCCGCTCGTCATCTGGCAGACCGGCAGCGACACGCAGTCGAACATGAACGTCAACGAGGTCATCGCCGGCCGCGCCAACGAAGTCCTCACCGGCACCCGCGGCGGCAAGTCCCCGGTCCACCCCAACGACCACGTCAACATGAGCCAGTCGTCCAACGACAGCTTCCCCACCGCGCTCCACATCGCCGCCTCGCTCGCCGCTACGCGCCGGCTGTTCCCGGCACTCGACCGGCTTAAGGATTCGCTGCAAGCCAAGGCCGACGCGTGGGACGGCATCGTCAAGATCGGCCGCACCCACCTCCAGGATGCGACGCCGCTGACGCTTGGCCAGGAATTCTCGGCGTACGCGAACCAGGTCTATCGCTGCGGTCGCCGTATCGAGCCGGGCATCAGTCACGGCACCAACCGGCTGGCACAAGGCGGCACCGCGGTCGGCACCGGCCTGAACGCGCCCAAGGGGTTCGCCGAGGACTTCTGCCGCACGCTGTCCGAGATCACCGGCCACCCGTTCATGCCCGCCGAGAACAGCTTCGAAGCGCTCGCGTCTAACGATCCTCTCGTCCACCTCTCGGGCACGCTCAATACGCTGGCGGTCGCGCTCACCAAGATCGCCAACGACATCCGCCTGCTCGGCTCGGGCCCGCGCTGCGGCTTCGGCGAGATCGACCTCCCCGCGAACGAGCCCGGCAGCTCGATCATGCCGGGCAAGGTGAACCCGACGCAGTGTGAGATGCTCACGATGGTCGCCGGCCAGGTGATGGGCAATCACGTCGCGGTGACCGTCGGCGGGATGCAGGGCCATCTCGAGCTCAACGTCTTCAAGCCGCTGATCGGCGCCAACGTCCTGCGCTCGATCGACCTGCTCGCGACCGCGATGGAAGGATTCGCGGAACGCTGCGTCGACGGCATCGAACCCAACCGCGGCCGCATCGCCGAGTTGCTCGACCGTTCGCTGATGCTGGTCACCGCGCTCGCCCCCGAGATCGGCTACGACGCCGCCGCGAAGATCGCCAAATACGCCCACGCCGAAGGCCTGACGCTCAAGGAAGCCGGCCTCGCGCTCGGCCTGGTCGACGTCGAAACCTTCGACCGAGTCGTAAAACCCGAATCGATGCTCGGCCGCTAACCTCCCGTTCTCCTGCGCACGCAGGAGCCCAGGGTACCAAGCGCGCCGCCCGCGACCCTGGACTCCTGCGTGCGCAGGAGAACGCGGGCGCGCGGGAACCCAAACGCTCTTCGCGCGCTAACCCGCCACACGGACAGGAGAAATTACGTGGGCGCAACGACCATAGGCGCGCTGATCGGCGCAGGCATCGACTCGCTGAGCGGCGACGACGGCAACGCGGACGGCGCGATCATCGGTGCGATCACCGCCAACGTACTCAAGATCGTTGTGCCCATGGCCGTGACCTACGCGATCGGCTGGGCAGTGCTGCGCGGTGCAGCGGAACTCAAGGACCAGGTTTTCGGAGAGGTGAAATCATGATCGGACGTATTATCAGCGCATTGGTCGGCCGCGAGATGGGCCGTCGCAACGGTTCGGGCGGCGCCTCGGGCGCAGTGAAGGGCGTGGTGGCGATGGGCCTGATGCGCCGCATGGGCCCGCTTGGCATGATCCTCGGCGGCGGCTACGCGGCCAAGAAGGCCTATGACCGCAACAAGGCGCGCAAGACGGGCTACTGATCCGCCCTTAGAATGACACGCGCGGACTGCGGGTGGGTTGACGCCCATGCGCAGTCCGCGGCAAGGGCGCGCATGCCCCACACACTTCCGTCCGACCCACATGGTTTCCGTCGCCGCGGAGTCCTGTTCGTCCTGTCCTCGCCGTCCGGTGCCGGCAAGTCGACCATCGCGCGCCGATTGCTCGCGGACGAACACGAGCTGGAGATGTCGGTCTCGGTAACGACCCGGTCGATGCGACCTGGCGAAGTCGACGGCAAGGATTACCATTTCACCGACCTCGAGGGCTTTCGCGACATGGTCGCGAAGGACGAGTTCCTCGAATGGGCGCACGTCTTCAACCACCGCTACGGCACCCCGCGCGCGCAGGTCGAGGAGATGCTGGCAGCCGGCAAGGACGTGTTGTTCGACATCGACTGGCAGGGCGCGCAACAGCTGTTTCAGATCGCCGGTGGCGACGTCGTCCGCGTCTTCATCTTCCCGCCGTCGATGGAAGAGCTCCACCGGAGGCTCACCAGCCGCGGCACCGATTCGACCGAAGTGATCGAAGCCCGCATGTCGCGCGCGGCGAACGAGGTCAGCCACTGGGACGGCTATGATTACGTGCTGGTCAACGACGACGTTGACAGCTGCATCCGCGGCGTGAAGACGATCCTCGCGGCGGAGAGGCTGAAACGCTCGCGCCAGACCGGCCTGATCGGTTTCATCCGCCGCCTGACCCGCTAACTTCCCCCCTCCCTGAAAGGGAGGGGCCGGGGGTGGTTCGGCTGCGTGGGGATCGAAGCGTCAGCCAACAGGCCGACCCACCCCCAACCCCTCCCTTTCAGGGAGGGGGGCAAGTCAGAGCAGCCCCAGAAACTCCACCCCGACCCCGAACTCCTTGCGCTTCAATTCGCGCAACTGAGTCGCCTGCCAGTCCTCGCCCCACATCTCGACCGACCAGTCCTCGTCGATTCCCGCCGCGGCCCACGCCGCGTCGGCATCGATCTCGCCCTCGATCAGCGCCAGCCCGATCACCAGCGACCCGGTCAGCGTCACCACCGGCGACAAGCCCGCCAACCGAAAATCATCATACGCCGCCACCGCCTCGTGCAGCCGCGCGACCGTCGCCGCCGGCTGCGCGACGTGCATCACGCCCGCCGTCACCGCGAACGTCACGTCGTACCGCCCGCGCGCCCACGCCAGCAGCGGATCCCACGCCGCCGCCTGCCGCTCGACCAGCGGTGGCGGGCCATCGGCGCGGTAGCACAGCAGGTCGCTCTCGCCATACGCCGCCAGCCGCGCGGCGAATTGCGCCGGATCGTTCGCGATCGGATCGGTCGCCGCATTCGCCAAGCCCGTCAGCGGCATCGTCCGCGGATCGATCGTCTCGCCGACCGCGCGCCATTCCTCCGCGACCGCCTCGGCGAGCGCATCGGTCGGCAGCGCCAGCGGCCGCCGCCCGGGCGTCCGCACCGGCTTGCCGTCGAGCGTCACCACCCGGTCCGCATCTATCTCAACGTCTGTCCAGAAGCGTTTCATTCGCCCATTCCGTTCATTCAGGCGTCCGCCAGCGATGTGCCAGGCTGCGCGGGACGAGTCCGATCATCACCAGCGCCGACAATACGATCGCCACGCCGAGGATTTTCGGTGCAAAGTCATGCGCGCGCGCCACCAGAATCAGCCCGAGCAATGCCCCGGCCACGCCTGCCAGCCGGATCCCGACGAGCACCATCCAGCGCCGTTGCGCCAGCTTGTCCGCTTCGGTCATGGCCGCGCCACCATGTGCAGCAAGTCCGGTACCGCGGTCGCGACGACGTCCGCACCCGCGTCGGAAAGCTCGTGCACGTCGTGATACCCCCAAGCGACCCCGACCGCGCGCGCACCCGCCGCGCGCGCCATCGCCATGTCGAAGCTCGTATCGCCGATCATCGCCGTCGTCTCCGCGCTCGCGCCAGCTTCCGCGATCGCCGCCAGCAGCATCGCCGGATCGGGCTTCGAAGGATGCCGGTCCGCGGTCTGCAACGTCACGAACCGTTCGGTGATCCCGTGTGCGGCGAGGATATGCGCAAGCCCGCGATCGGACTTGCCCGTCGCCACGCCGAGCTTCCAGCCGTCGTCGGCCAGCGTCCCGAGGACCTCGGCGATCCCCTCGAACAACGGTTCGTCGGCAAGTTCGCCACTCGCCCGCATCGCATGGAACGCGTTCTTGTAGGCGGTGGCGAGCGATCGGTGCTGCGCGTCGTCCGCCTCGGGCAACAACACCTGCATCGCCTCGACGAGGCTGAGCCCGACGATCCGCCGAATTTCCGCGCGCGGGGGCGGAATCAGGCCAGCGCTCTCGAACGCGCGTTCGCACGCGACGCAGATGTTAGCCTGGCTGTTGACGAGCGTTCCGTCGCAATCGAATACGGCAAGACGGATCATGGGGTTTCTCGGAAAGACATGGGGGCGTCGTAGATCACGGGGTGCGGAAGGGGAACGTCAAACCGGGGGGGCGGTGAGCTAGGGGGCTACGAGCTAGATGCAAAGCGTTAGCGCAATACCGCACCACCCATGTTCCCCCGCGGACGCGGGGGCCCAGCTAAATACCGATAGCGCCCCAGGCTCCTGGACCCCCGCCTTCGCGGGGGAACGGTGTGGGGCGAGGGGCACCTCCAACCAGCGGCCCCACCCCGGCGAAGGCCGGCGCCCAGTTGGAGAGGTGGCAATGATTGAGCGCCGCCCTTCGTTAGCGACGTCCCCCAACTGGGCCC
>JAJNQF010000237.1 GCA_021154945.1 Sphingomonas sp. | reverse complement strand
CCTGTTCGAGGGTGCGCAGGGTGTGCTGCTCGACGTCGACCATGGCACATACCCGTTCGTCACCTCGTCGAACACGATCGCGGGCGCCGCAGCCGGCGGGTCGGGCCTCGGGCCATCCGCGGTCGGCTTCGTGCTCGGCATCGCCAAGGCGTACACGACGCGCGTGGGCTCGGGACCGTTCCCGACCGAGCTCGAGAACGAGACCGGCGAGCGCCTCGGCGTCCGTGGGCATGAGTTCGGCACCGTCACGGGGCGCAAGCGCCGCTGTGGCTGGTTCGACGCGGTATTGGTGCGTCAGGCGGCGGCGGTTGGCGGCATCACCGGGATCGCGCTGACTAAGATCGACGTGCTCGACGGGTTCGAGACTGTCTCGATCTGCACCGGCTACAAGCTGCGCGGCGAGACGCTCGACTACTTCCCGGCGCATGCGGCGGACCAGGCGCTGGTCGAGCCGATCTACGAGACGATGGAAGGCTGGCAGGAAACGACTGCCGGCGCACGCAGCTGGGCCGACCTGCCGGCACAGGCGATCAAGTACATCCGCCGCATCGAAGAGCTGATCCGCTGTCCGGTGACGCTGGTCTCGACCAGCCCGCAGCGCGCCGACACGATCCTCGTCCGCGATCCGTTCTCGGACTGATACGCAAAAAGCCGGGCGATCGCTCGCCCGGCTCTTCATTTACGTGAGATGGACTGGATCAGCGCGGCGTGGTCGTGCCGGTCGTTCCACCCGTGGTCGAACCCATCGTCCCACCGGTGGTCGTGCCACCCATGGTACCGCCGGTGGTTCCACCCATCGTACCGGTCGTGGTGCCCGTGGTGCCGCCCATGGTGTCGGCGCCCATCGTGCTGCCGGTCGTGCCGGACATGGTGCTGCCCGTCGTGCCGGTACCACGGGTCGTGCCGTTCATCGTGCCCGACGTGGTGCCGCGCGTACGGCTACGTTCCTTGGTGCCACGCTGCGTGCGCGTCGTCGTGGTCGACTGCGTGGTCGTCGAAGGATTGGCCTGATCCATAGTGCCGGTCGACATACCGCCGGTCGTGCCGCCCATGGTCGAACCGCCCATCGTGCCGCCGCTCATCGTGCCGCCCGTGGTGCCGCCCATCGTGCCGCCCATCGAGCCGGTAGTGCCGGTCTGGGCCATCGCCACGCCCGGGATGATCAGGGCTGCGGCTGCGATCGAAGTTAGAATACGCATTGTCACTCTCCTAAGTTATTGAAGAGCAAGCGCTTCAGCGCCGCGTATGTTCCGTCCTCAGCCGCACTGGCCCCGATGCAGCAACGCCTGGTCGGCCAGCACGAGCGCCACCATCGCCTCGACGACGGGGACTCCGCGGATGCCGACACAGGGATCGTGACGCCCCTTGGTGGCGATCGTCGCGGCTTCGCCGGTAGGGCTGATCGTCTCGACCGGGGTGAGGATCGAACTGGTCGGCTTGAACGCCACACGCAGGCGGATCGGCTGGCCGGTCGCGATCCCGCCGGCGATCCCGCCCGCATGGTTGGCGAGGAATTCAGGACCATCCACGCCCGGACGCATCGGATCCGCATTCGCTTCGCCCGACAGCGCGGCGGCGGCGAACCCGTCGCCGATCTCGATACCCTTGACCGCATTGATGCTCATGCAGGCGGAGGCGAGTTCGGAATCGAGCTTGGCGTAGAGCGGCGCACCCCAGCCTGCGGGCACGCCGGTCGCCTCGCACGCGATCACCGCGCCGAGCGACGAGCCGGATTTGCGCGCGGTGTCGATCAGGGCCTCCCAGCGCGCTGCGGCCTCGGCATCCGGGCAGAAGAACGGGTTCTGGTCGATCTGCGCGTCATTGAAATTGGCCGGATCGATCGCATCGCCACCGATCGCCTCGACCCACGCGCGAACGCGGACCTGCGGTATGACGAGCCGCGCGACCGCGCCGGCCGCGACCCGCGCCGCCGTCTCGCGCGCTGACGATCGCCCGCCACCGCGGAAATCGCGAAACCCGTATTTCGCGTCATAGGCGTAATCAGCGTGGCCGGGGCGATAGGCCTTGGCGACGTCGGAATAATCCTTCGAGCGCTGGTCGACATTCTCGATCATCAGGCTGATCGGCGTCCCCGTGGTCTTGCCGTCGAACACCCCCGAGAGAATACGAACCGTATCCGGCTCCCGCCGCTGCGTGGTAAAGCGCGAGGTGCCGGGGCGACGCTTGTCGAGCCAGGGCTGGATATCGGCCTCGCTCAGCACAATCCCCGGCGGGCACCCATCGACGACTGCGCCGAGCGCAGGCCCATGCGACTCACCCCAGGTGGTAAAGCGGAACAGCCGTCCGAAAGTGTTGAAGCTCAAAGCCCTCTCCCCTTGGGGGAGAGGGAGGGGCCCGCCGCAACGCGGTGGGAGGGTGAGGGTTCGTTGGCGACCGCAACAATCGTCGCAGCCACGCCATCGATATTGGTCATCACGTCATCGTTCCCGAAGCGGCATACCCGGTAGCCTTCGGTCTCTATTAGCGCGGTTCGCCGTTTGTCATAGTCCTGTGCGTCAGGTGAGGCGTGCGTGTCGCCGTCGATCTCGATGACCAACCGGACTTCGGCACAGAGGAAATCGACGATGTAGGGGCCGAGCCAGACCTGGCGACGAAACTTCAGGCCGCCCAGCTGACGGTTTCGCAGGGTCTGCCATAGCCGGTGTTCCGGTTCGGTGGGCGTTTGGCGCGCAGTGCGTTGACGGTCGCGTGGGGCGTTGCCGGGTGGCCGTTTCATTCCCTCACCCTCCCATGCTTCGCATGGGCCCCTCCCTCTCCCCTGAAGGGAGAGGGGTAGGTCGACGCGGTCTCTCTCGGTTTAAGCCAGTGCGATATCGGGGGCGTCTTCGGCCTTCATGCCGATCACGTTGTAGCCGGCGTCGACGTGATGCGTCTCGCCGGTCACGCCCGAAGCCAGGTCGCTCAGCAGGTACAGCCCCGCACCACCGACGTCGTCGATCGTCACGTTGCGTTTCAGCGGCGAGTTCAGCTCGTTCCACTTCAGGATCAGCCGGAAATCGCCGATGCCGCTGGCGGCCAGCGTCTTGATCGGGCCCGCCGAGATCGCATTCACGCGGATGTTGTCGCGGCCGAGATCCACCGCGAGATACTGCACGCTGGTCTCGAGCGCCGCCTTGGCGACCCCCATCACGTTATAGTGCGGAATGACCTTCTCGGCGCCGTAATAGCTGAGCGTCAGCATCGCGCCGCCCTCGGTCATCATCCTGGCGGCGCGCTGCGCCACCGCGACGAACGAATACACCGAGATGTTCATCGTCATCAGGAAATTGTCGAGGCTGGTATCGACGAACCGCCCGCGCAGCTCGTTCTTGTCCGAAAAGCCGATCGCGTGGACCACGAAGTCGATCGTCGGCCATTCCTGCGCCAACTTGTCGAAGGTCGCGTCGAGCGCGCCCATGTCCGACACGTCGCAATCGAACAGCCGCGCGACGCCCAGCTGTTCGGCGAGCGGGCGCACGCGCTTTTCCATCGTCTCGCCCTGATAGCTGAACGCGAGCTCCGCGCCCGCCTCGGACAGCTTCTTGGCGATCCCCCAGGCCAGCGACTTGTCGTTCGCCAGGCCCATGATCAGCCCACGCTTGCCCGCCATCAAACCGTTCACGCCATCCCCGCCTATACCTGCATATCCGTAGCGGGTTGCTCTAGCGTTGTTTCGGGTGGTTCCGCCAGTGCCGCGTTCAGATGGGCGCCGAATACCAGCCCGAGCCCGATGACGTAGAAAAACAACAGCATGATGACAACGCCCGCCAGGCTGCCATAGGTCAGGTCGTAGCCGCCGAGCCGCGACAGGATCACCGGCAGCAACGCAGTCGCGCTGACCCACCAGGCGGTGGTGAACAAGGCGCCCGGCCATTTGGGGCATTTCGAATAGCGATAGCGCGACGGGGTGACCGAATAGAACAGCAGGTACAGCGCGCCGAACATCAGCAGGCCGGGGATCAGCCGCGACAGCCCGACCCAGCCCGCGGCATCCTGCGCGAAGGGTACGAGGCGGTAGATGAACTGCTCGGCCGCGGTCAGGATTCCCTGCACAAGGAACGACAGCAGCGCGATGATCACCGATCCGACGATGACCGCGGACGATCCGAGCCGCGATTTCCAGAACGGCGCGGTCGCCTTGTTGCCGTACGCGCGGTGGAAGATGTCGCGGATCGTCTCGACGAAGCTGCCGACCGTCCACAAACCGACCAGCGCGCCTAGCCAAAGCAGCGACCCGGTCCGCGCGGCGAGCACGTCGGCGATCGGCTTGCGCAACAGGTCGCCGACGTTGGGCGGCAGGACGTTAAGGAATGACTCGACCGCGCGCACCGTCTCGACGCTCTGCCCGAAGATCGACAGGATCGCGGCGGCGACGATGAAGAACGGAAACACAGTCATCAACGCGAGATAGGCGAGGTTCCCCGCATGGATGAACCCGTCGTTGAACACGCCGACGGCTGCGCGTTTGAAAACCTCGAACGCGTAACTGCCCGGCCTGACCTTCGCCATGCCGCGGTTGAGACGGGTGCGCGCCGCACCATGATCATGGGCTCGCGCTTCGGGCGATAGAGGACTGTCGTTCACAAGGTGTTCAGACGCCCATGGACCCCCGCGGGTTCCCCGCCTCGCGTCCATCCCAGCTTTCGACGAACGCGGTCAGCGCCGCATCGCTCGCCGGAATATCGATCATCAGCGTGACGAGCTGGTCGCCCCGCGTGCCGCCCTTCTTGTGGAAACCCTTGCCCTTTAGGCGGAGCGTCTTGCCCGACGTCGTGCCCTTGGGAATCGTCAGCATCACCGGCTTGTCGACCGTCGGCGCCTTGATCGAACCGCCCAGGACTGCCTCGGCCAGCGTGATCGGGAGTTCCAGTCGAACGTCGTCGCCATCGCGCGTGAAGAACTTGTGCGGCTGGACCTCGATCGTCAGAATCGCATCGCCAGCGCCGCCTGGACCCTGCTCGCCCTTGCCTGCAAGCTTCATCTGGGTCCCGGTCTCGACGCCCGCCGGCAGCTTCAGGTCGAGCGTCTTGCCATCGGACAGCGTCACACGCTGCGGCTCCAGAGTCGCGGCCTCGACGAACGGCACTTGCAGGCGATAGGCGACGTTCTCGCCCTTGGGCTGCGCACGCCGGCCGAACCCGCCCGAGAACCCACCGCCGCCGCCACGCTGCGCGCCGCCGAACAGCCCCTCGAAGATGTCGCTCATATCGGGACCACCGGGGCCGCTCTCATAGCCTTCGCTGCGGAAGCCGCCGGGATGCGGACGCCCGCCGCCGCCGCCGAACCCGAACGGCGCGGCCGGATTGCCGTCGCCATCGATCTCGCCGCGATCGAACCGCGCACGCTTGTCCTTGTCGTTCAGCAGGTCGTACGCGTTGGTGACCTGGCTGAACTTCTCCGACGCCTTGGGGTTGTCCTTGTTGCGATCGGGATGAAGCTCTTTCGCGAGCTTTCGGTACGCCTTCTTGATGTCGGCTTCGGTCGCGTCGCGCGCTACACCCAGAGTCTTGTACGGATCGGCCACTTACGTCCCCATTCTTACTTGCGCGTCTATGTGGGGCGGTGCGCAGCGCAACGCAATTGCGCGCGTGCGGAACACGTCAGCCGCCGACGCATCCTAACCTGCCGCGAATTCGTCCAACGGCGCCACATCAACGCTGACATCCATGTTCTGCGCGCCCGACCCGAGCACCACGCCGTCGACCGGCGCGATCTCGGCGTAATCCCGCCCGACCGCCATCACGATATGGTCGCTCGCCATCCAGATCCCGTTGGTCGGATCGACCCCGACCCAGCCGCGCAGAGGCCCGCACCACAGCAACACCCAGGCATGCGTCGCATCCGCCCCGACCAGCCGCGGCTGACCCTCGGGCGGGATCGTCCGGATATAGCCCGATGCATACGCCGCCGGCAGTCCCGCCGCGCGCAGCCCCGTAATCATGATCTGCGCGAAATCCTGGCAGACGCCCTTGCGTTGCAGGAACGCCTCGTGCGGCGTCGTATCGACCAGCGTCGCGTCCGCGTCGAATTCGAACTCCTCCTGGATCCGCCGCGCAAGCGCGATCCCGGCCTCCAGCGCTCCCCGCGAAGGATCGAGATCGATCGCGCAATAGTCCGCGATCGCCTGGTCGAGCGGGATCAGCGGCGAGGGATAGATGTAGTTCGCCGGGCTCGCCGCGGACAGGTCGGTGCTCACCCGCGCCATCGCCGCGATCTCGCCAAGCGTCGGATCGCTCGCGTCGGGTACCGGCACGAGTCGGTCGACCGTCATCCGCGACCGGCTCTCGATCGTCAGGTGGCGGACCGGGCTGTCGACCACCAGCCGCGTGACGTTGGCAAGCCCGGCCGCGGCGCGCGCGGGGCTGATCCGGCCCGCGGGGTGGACCGAGAGCGTGTAGGCGTCGAGCCGCTGGCCCGGCCAGTCGATCGGCTTCAACCG
>JAJNQF010000218.1 GCA_021154945.1 Sphingomonas sp. | reverse complement strand
TGCACAGCGCGTCGTTACGACCGACGCTCCAACTGGGCCCCGGCCTCCGCCGGGGTGGTTGCCGGGGGGGACTGGTTCTTTACCAAAGCATCGTACGGAACGATGCCATCACCCCCAATCCACGCAACCCGCTTGACGCCTAACCCCGCAACAGCGGATGACCCTCGCGATGGCATCGTTCGCATTACCCACCTCCGCTCGTAAGGCCGCGCTCGTCGCGGTCGCCTCGGGGGCCGCCGCCGCGGCGATCGTGCTTGTGCTCGTCGGTAGCTGGATCGCCGCCGCCGGTTTCTTCGCCGCCGCCATCATCGTCATCGGCGCGCTGGTCGCCTGGCGCCTGCTCAATCCGGTCGTCAAGGATGCCCCCCGTCCCGTCGACTGGGACCTGACCCGTACCGTCGCCGAAGCCGGCGCCGACGCCATTGCCATCACCGACCGCGCCGGCCGCCTGGTCTGCGCCAACGACGCGTACGAAGCGTTGTTCGCAGGCTTCCCCACACCCCCCGGCCTCCCGCTCGACGAAGCCGGCATCGCCGCGCTCGCCGACGCCGGCCGCTCCGCGTGGCGCGACGGCACCGCGCAGGTCGAACGCCTCAACACGCAGGGCATCCAGCTGTCCGCGCAGATCGCCCGCGCCGGCGACGATGCCGACATGCTCGTCTGGCGTTTCGTCACCGCCCAGGAGCACGACCTCGCCGAGACGCTCGCCGCGCTGCTGACCGGCCCGACCGGAGACCGGCTCGGCGGCAGCGGTATCATGGCGGCGTTGCTCTCGCCCGACGGCCGAGTCCGCTCCGCCAACCGCGTGCTGAGAGCGCGGGCGTGCGGCGACGAATACGACTCGATCCAGGGCCGCGATTTCGCCCGTTTCCTGATCACCGACAGCCGCGGCCTCGTCCGGTTCGAGCGCGAAGGCCTCGAAGGCACGCCGCTCCGAGTCCTCCAGATCCCGTTCCTCGAAGGCGACGACGCGCCTGTATTGGTGGCCCTGCTCGATGACGAGGAGGATGCGCCCGCGCTCGGCGCCAGCGCCTCCGCGCATGTCCGCAGCCTGGTCAGCATGATGCCGTTCGGGATGGCGCTGGTCGACCGCGACGGCCGTTTCCTGCAGATGAACGACTCGTTCCTGCGCGCGGCCGGCGTCAATGCGGTCGCCCCGCCGCTCTATCCGGGCGACCTCGTCGTCCGCGAGGACAAGGCCGCGGTTGCCGACGCGATCCGCAAGTTCGCGAACGGCGCGACGCACTCCGCGGACATGGCGGTCCGCCTCAAGGACCACCCCGACGAGCCGGTCGCGCTCACCATCGCCGGCGCGCGCGGGCTAGGCGACGCGGCCGTCCTGCTCAGCCTAAAGGACAATAGCGAGGAGAGCCGCCTCAAGCGGGAGGTCGCGCAGGCTACCAAGATGCAGGCGGTCGGCCAACTCGCCGGCGGCGTCGCGCATGATTTCAACAACATCCTGACTGCGATCATCGGTCACTGCGACCTGATGCTGATGCGCCATTCGCCCGGCGACAGCGATTACGACGACATCCAGCAGGTCCGCACCAACTCGAACCGCGCCGCCAGCCTGACGCGGCAATTGCTCGCCTTCTCGCGCCAGCAGACGCTCCGCCCGCAGATCCTCCAGCTTCCGGATGTCGTCTCGGAGGTCTCGAACCTCCTCAAGCGCCTGATGGGCGAGAACGTCCGCCTCGACATGACGCACGGCCGCAATCTCGGCCCGGTGCGCGCCGATCCCGGTCAGCTCGAGCAGGTCGTCGTCAATCTCGCGGTCAACGCGCGCGACGCGATCGTCTCGGCGAACGCGCGTGGCGGCGGCGTACTCACCATCACCACGCGTGCGGTGCCGGCGTCCGAAGTGCGCGAGATGGCGTCCGATATCCTGCCTGTCGCCGATTACACCGCGCTGATCGTCCAGGATACCGGCACCGGCATCCCCCCCGACGTGCTGCCCAAGATCTTCGAGCCTTTCTTCACGACCAAGGAATTCGGCAAGGGCACCGGCCTCGGCCTTTCCACCGTCTACGGCATCGTCAAACAGTCCGGCGGCTACATCTTCGCCGACAGCAAGCCTGGGCAGGGCGCTACCTTCTCGATGTATCTGCCGGTCCACTCGGCCCCCGCAACGACCCGCCCCGCGGTGGTGAAGCCCACACCCAAGCCGGTCGACCTGTGGGGCACCGGCACGATCCTGCTGGTCGAGGACGAGGACATGGTCCGCGCGGTCGCCGAACGTGCGCTGTCGCGACAGGGCTATACCGTGCTCACCGCGGAGAACGGCGAAGTCGCGCTGGAGGTGCTCGCAAAGCACGGTCGCCCCGACCTGCTGATCAGCGACGTCGTCATGCCGCAAATGGACGGCCCGACGATGGTGCGGCACGTGCGTGAACAATATCCCGACCTGCCGATCCTGTTCATGTCGGGATATGCGGAGGAACAACTGCGCAAATCGATCGATCTCGACAACGTCTCGTTCCTGCCGAAACCCTTCTCGGTGCAGGAACTCGCCGAAGCGGCGCGGGACGTGCTGGCCACGCGCTGAAGCGAACCCGGGAAGAATTGAACAAGATGTTGGCAAGTCGTAACAATCCCGACTATGCGCATGGTATGACCGCTACCCAGCAGATCCTCCCGCAGCAGATTCTGATCGTCGAGGACGAACCGTTGATCGCCATGATGCTCGAGGATTTCCTCGAGGTGCTGGACAAGGGCGTCGCAGGATCCTTCGACACCGTCGCCGACGCCTTGAAGCGGATCGAGGAAGGCGGCGTCGACGGCGCGATCCTCGACGTGAACCTGCGCGGCGGTGAAAAGAGCACTGCGGTCGCCGAGGCCCTCGCGGCCAAGGGCGTCCCCTTCGTGTTCGCCACCGGCGGCGGCGATGACGGTGTGGCTCCAGAATTTCGTGACCGTCCGCGCCTTCAAAAGCCCTTCACGATGGACGGCGTGGCAAAGGCCCTCGAAGGCCTCTGATCGTCGTCGCCGGAACGCCGAACGCGCCCCCTTCTGCCCCCCTCCCTGAAAGGGAGGGGCCGG
>JAJNQF010000171.1 GCA_021154945.1 Sphingomonas sp. | reverse complement strand
CACGCAGATCCGTCCGATCGAGGCAATGGTGCACTTCCTGCCGCGTACGCACGGCTCGGCGCTGTTCACGCGCGGCGAGACGCAGTCGATCTGCACCACCACGCTCGGCACGCGCGACGCAGAGCAGATGATCGACGGCCTGAACGGCCTGTCGTACGAAAACTTCATGCTGCACTACAACTTCCCGCCATACTCGGTCGGTGAAGTCGGTCGCTTCGGTGCGCCGGGTCGTCGCGAAGTCGGCCACGACAAGCTCGCCTGGCGTGCGCTGCATCCGGTGCTGCCGTCGAAGGAAGAGTTCCCGTACACGATCCGCGTTCTGTCGGACATCACGGAGAGCAACGGCTCGTCGTCGATGGCGACGGTCTGCGGCGGTTCGCTGAGCATGATGGATGCGGGCGTTCCGCTGAAGCGTCCGGTGTCGGGCATCGCGATGGGCCTGATCCTCGAGGGCAAGAACTTCGCGGTTCTCAGCGACATCCTTGGCGACGAGGATCACCTCGGCGACATGGACTTCAAGGTTGCGGGCACGTCCGAGGGCATCACCACGATGCAGATGGACATCAAGATCGCCGGCATCACCGAGGAGATCATGGGCAAGGCGCTGGCGCAGGCCAAGGAAGGCCGCGCGCACATCCTGGGCGAGATGGCCAAGGCGCTCGACCACACCCGTGAGGAACTCAGCGCCCACGCACCGCGCATCGAGAGCTTCCAGATCGACAAGTCGAAGATCCGTGAAGTCATCGGCACCGGCGGCAAGGTGATCCGCGAGATCGTCGCGCAGACCGGCGCCAAGGTCGACATCGACGACGAGGGCGTGATCAAGGTGTCGTCGTCCGACCCCGCGCAGATCGAAGCCGCGATCAAGTGGATCAAGGGCCTCGTCGAGGAAGCCGAAGTCGGCAAGGTCTATGACGGCAAGGTCGTCAACCTGGTCGATTTCGGGGCGTTCGTGAACTTCATGGGTGGCAAGGACGGTCTCGTCCACGTGTCCGAGATCAAGAACGAGCGCGTCGAGAAGGTCTCCGATGCCCTGAGCGAAGGCCAGGAGGTCAAGGTCAAGGTTCTCGAGATCGATCCGCGCGGCAAGGTTCGCCTGTCGATGCGCGTCGTCGATCAGACGACCGGCGAAGAGTTGGAAGATACCCGTCCTGCTCGCGAGCCGCGTGAAGGTGGCGATCGTGGTCCGCGCGGTCCGCGTCGTGATGGCGATGGTGGTCGTGATGCCGGCAACGGCGGCGGCGGTCGTGGCCCACGCGGCGAAGGCGGCGGCGGTCGTGATGGGGGCGACCGTGGCTCGCGCGGCCCGCGTCGTGACGGCGACGGTGGCCGTGATTCGGGCGGCAACGGCGGTGGCCGCGGTCCCCGTCGCGACGGCGGCGGTCAGGGCGGCGAGCGCGCTCCCCGTGCCGAGCGTTCGGACGGCGACAAGGCCCCCGAGTTCGCGCCGGCGTTCCTGACGGGCGATCGCGACTAAGCCTTTGCCGCGTAACGGCAAATGATCGAGGGGCTCGGGAAACCGGGCCCCTTTTTCGTATGGCGCTCGGTCTGCCCGATTTAGCAGGGCAAACGCGACCGAAACGGAACGGACGTCCGTGCCGGATGTTCGAACCGCTATGAACGCCACTTCGAAGTCCGTTATTCTCGTCGTCGATGACGACGCCCTCGTCCGGGTCCACTCCAACTTCGCGCTGGAGGACGCCGGCTATGAAGTCGTCGAAGCCAGCAATGCGGCCGACGCACTGGCCAAGCTCAAGGAGCGGCCCGATATCGCCGCCCTGTTCACCGATGTGCGCATGCCGGGCGATTTGGACGGCATCGACCTCGCCAACGCGGTGCACGCGCAACGTCCCGACATCGCGATCCTCGTCACGTCCGGGACCGACAACGGCACGACCGCCGCCCTCCCCGCGGCGGCGCAGTTCGTGCAGAAGCCCTATACCGGCGCGCAGATCAGCAGGCTTCTTCGGCCCTGACGAAATCCTGACGTCGATCCGCTGAATATTCTGCATTTGATGCTAAAGGGCGGCATGTATCTTGCGACTTGCCGATCACGACAATTGAGATCATCGTCCTCCGTCTGAGCATCGACTCGCGGGGGCGACATGATGACCACGGCGAACATTACGCGCGCGACGCTGCAAGATGGCTTGGCGAGCGAGCGCCTTTTCTTTCTGGTCATGGCGATAGTCGTCGCGGCCACCGTGATCTTCGGCTTTATCGTGAACGCCGCGCGGATGCACTGGACGTTCTTATCGCTGCCTTGGCATGTTCATTTGCATGCCGTGGTATTCTCATCATGGATCATGCTTTACGTCGTGCAGAACTGGCTGATCGTGCGTGGTTCGGTCACGCGCCATCGCCAGTTGGGCATGATTGGCGCAGGTATTGCCGCGGCGATGGTCGTGCTGGGAATCGTGACTACGGTCATGGCGATCGAGCAGCACCGCGTGCCGCCGTTCTTTCCACCCGGCGTCTTTCTCGTGCTCGACGTGCTGGGCGTGATCGGCTTCGGCGTGCTCACGGCGTGGGCGATCGCGCTGCGGCGGCAGGCGGCGTGGCATAAGCGCTTGATGCTGTGCGGGACGATCCTGGTGATGTCGCCGGCGCTGGGGCGGATCCTGCCGATGCCGTTGCTGGGCGCGTTCGCACCGCTGGCGGTGTTCGCGTCGATGGCGGTGTTCGTCATCGCGGGGATGATCTACGATCTGCGCCTGCGCGGGCGGATACATCCGGCCTATTACTGGGGTTGCGGCGTATTGGTCGTGACCAACGGTCTGGTGGGTCCGCTCGGCTTCAGCCCGCCGGTGTTTCGGCTGGTCGAGCGCCTGGCCGCATGATCGAGGCCGCGTGAATCAGGCTGCATGATCCGGAAAGTGGGGAGCTTCTGTTGCTCGGTGCTCCCCGTACCGCCGGTTTCCACTTCTGTTGCCCGGTGTGGCCCGAACCGCGCTTTCGTCCGTATAACTTAGGTCGTTAGACCGTCAGTTATGCGGCAATTGCGAGTGCTTCGTTATCGTTGGCACTTGTGTATGGGCCGTTGCGGTGGTCCCATTCCGAGCGAAACATAGCGTCGTTGAACACACGTCGATCCTAGTTCGACCCCGTCATCGTCCCCCTCTCGCGAAGAGGGCGGTGGTGGAGTCGCCGGGTACTGCCCCCGGGTCCGCTGTGTCTATGACACGCCACGGTTTATCGCCATAGCCGCCAAGAGAAGATTCCCCCGACGGCATGCCCGATATAGGCGCGCCGCAACGCGATGAAAAGCCCGGGCTCCGATGCTTTTTTATCGAGAAACGCCAATGTCCTAGCATGCGGCGTGCCAAACCGCCTTCCGCTCGCCACAAAGCGCGTGCATAGCAACCTGCATTATGTTGACGCAGCGCTCCCGCTACGCGCTTCGCGCGATGATCTTCCTTGGCGGCGCCCCCGCCGGTGGCCCGCCGATCCCGATGACGCGGATCGCCGCCGAGGCGAACGTGCCGCGCAAGTTTCTCGAGCTAATTCTCGCCGACCTGCGCGAGTCCGGTCTGTTGCACAGCCATCGCGGCAAGATGGGTGGCTATCGCCTGTCGCGCCCGAGCCATTTGATTTCGCTCGGCGAGATCATCCGGATCATCGAGGGGCCGCTTGCGCTGGTGCCGTGCGTGAGCCGCACCGCGTACCGGCCGTGCCTAGACTGCAAGAGCGAAGCAGACTGCGCGATCCGGTATGCGATGATGCGGGTTCGGGACGAGACTGCCCGGATCTTGGATGGGACGAGTTTGGCGGACGCGAACGCCGAGGACCTGGTCGCGGCGTGAAACTTTCCTTCTCCCCTCGGGGAGAAGGTGGCGCGGTAGCGTCGGATGAGGGGGCGTTGGGATGCAACGTCCCGAGCCTCAAGCCCCTCACCCATCCGTCGCCTACAGCTCCTCCCTCCCTCTCCCCGCAGGGGAGAGGGACAAGATGTCACCCTCTCGCCTTCAGTTCGTCGCGGATCTCACGTAGCAGCGCGATCTCGACCGGTTCGGGCGCGGGAGCCACGACAACCGCATCTTCCTCGCGCTTCAACCTTGCCGTCTCGCGCTCGATCAGCGCCGCCGTCCGGTTCACGACACGCAGGATCATGAAGATGATACCCGCGACGATCACGAAATTGACAAGCTGCGTCGCGAACGCACCATAACCGAGCAGCGGGACGCCGGCCTTCTTCAGCGCCGCGTAATCGGTCAGCGAGCCGACATAGCCCGCGGGCACCGCGCCCATCCGCCAGAAATAGCTGGAGAAATCGAGCCCGCCGAAAACCTTACCGATTATCGGCATCAGTACGTCGTCGGTCAACGACGTCACGATCTTGCCGAACGCCGCGCCTATGATCACCGCGATGGCGAGATCGAGCACGTTGCCGCGCATGATGAAGGCCTTAAATTCCTTGAGCATTACCGCTCCTTTCCCTGTTCGGGCCAAGGCTAACCACCGATTTCGGTTTCGCCAACCCTTCGGACTGTCCTATGAGGGTGACACAGGTATTCAGGAGATCTCCGATGTCACGTACCCCAATCGTCCGCGGTACCGCCGCGATCCTGCTCGCATCGGCGCTGGCCGGGTGCGGGATCAACAGCGTTCCGACCGCCGAGGAAAACGCCAAGGCGCGCTGGGCCGACGTCCAGAACAACTATCAGCGCCGCGCCGACCTGATCCCCAACCTCGTCGCGACCGTGAAGGCGGCCGGCGCGCAGGAGAAGAATATCCTCGTCGAGGTGACGCAGGCGCGCTCGGCCGCGAACTCGGTACAGGTTTCGCCTGCCGATCTGTCCGATCCGGCGAAGATGGAGCAGTATCAGCGCGTCCAGGGTGCCGTCGGCGTATCGCTGCAACGTCTCCAGGAGGCGTATCCCGAGCTGAAGAGCCAGGGCAATTACACCACGCTGATGAGCCAGCTGGAGGGCACCGAGAACCGCATCACGATCGCACGGCGCGACTATAACGGCGCGGTGCAGGCGTATAATACGAAGATCCGCACCTTCCCCGACGCGGTCGGTGCGAAGATCTTCTATGGCGCCAAGCCGATGGTGCCGTTCGCGGCGACCACGCCGGGTGCCGAAACCGCACCGACGGTGAACTTCGGCAACGCGAGCTGATCGGGGCATCATGCTCCGCCACCTCCTGACGCTGGCGTTCGCGGTGCTGCTTGGAAGCAGCCCCGCGACCGCGCAAACGCTTCCCAAGTTTACCGGCTTCGTGGTCGATGCGGCGAACGTGATCCCGCCCGACCAGGAAGCGGCGCTGACCAAGCGGCTCGACGACCTGCAAAAGGCGACCGGCAACCAACTGGTCGTCGCGACCGTGCCCGATCTCGAAGGCTATCCGATCGAGGATTACGGCAATGCGCTGATCCGAAGCTGGGGCGTCGGGCTGAAGGATGCGAACAACGGCGCGATCCTGCTGGTCGCGCCGAACGACCGGAAGGTGCGGATCGAGGTCGGCTACGGGCTCGAACCGGTGCTGACCGACGCGTTCTCGAGCGTCGTCATCAACCAGCAGATCCTGCCGCGCTTCAAGGCGGGGGATATCCCCGGCGGGATCGTTGCGGGGACGAATGCGGTGGCGGACCAGCTCGCGCTGCCCGATGCGGAGGCGCGCGCGAAGGTGACCGCGGCGGCGGCGGAGTATGACAAGACGCATCGTCGCGCGAATTCGGGTGGTGGCGGCGTGCCGATCGGGCTGATCTTCTTCGGCATCGTGCTGGCGGCGATCGTCATTACGATGATCTCGCGGCGTGCGGGTGGAAAGCAGTATGTCGATGGCGGGAGCCGCGGCGGTGGCAGCGGTGCCTTGCCGATCGTGCTGTGGAGCATCGCCGACGCGATGACCCGTGGTGGCGGCGGCGGCGGCGGCGGAAGCTGGGGCGGCGGCGGCGGCGGAAGCTGGGGCGGCGGTGGCGGCGATAGCGGCGGTGGCTGGGGCGGCGGCGGTTTCGGTGGCGGCGGCGGTGGATCCGGCGGCGGCGGCGGCGCATCGGGGAGTTGGTGACATGCGGCTGAGCGAAACCGATCACGACCGCGTCACCGCGGCGGTCACGCAGGCGGAGACCGCTACGACCGGCGAGATCGTCACGATCGTCGCGCGGCAGTCGGATGCGTATCACGACGTGTCCCTGCACTGGGCGGTACTGGCGATGCTGCTGACGCTGGCGCTGCTCGCGTTCCACCCGGTCGCGGCGGACCATATCTACGCGCGGCTGGTCGATCCGTGGGCGCAGTCGGCACCGCAGGGCGCGCTGTATGCGATCGCGCTGGTGCTGGTGACTCTGGTGTTTTTGGCGGTGCGGCTGGTGTTGGCGGCGACGTCGGTGAGGGTGGCGCTCACGCCGGGTGCAACCAAGGCGCGACGCGTGCGGCGGCGGGCTTTGCTGCTGTTCCGTGCGGGGGCCGAGAAGCGCACCAAGGGCTCGACCGGGGTGCTGCTGTACCTGTCGCTGGCCGAGCATCGCGCCGAGATCATCGCCGACGACGCGATCCACTCGCGCGTGCCGAACGAGACCTGGGGTGCGGCGATGGCGGCGGTTCTCGCCGGCGTCCGCGACGATCGCCCCGCCGACGGCATGGCGGACGCGGTCGCGCAGATCGGAGCGGTGCTCGCCGAGCATTTCCCGCGGACCGGTGCGCCGTTCAACGAACTTCCCGACAGGCTGATCGAACTATGAGCAAGACCGTATGGGCAGGCAAATTCCTGACCGTGCAAACCGAAGGCACGTGGGAATTCGCCGCACGCCAGGGCGAGATCGGGGCGGCGGTGATCGTCGCGATCGACGACGGCGACGTGATCCTGGTGGAGCAGTTCCGCGTGCCGCTAGGGCGGGCGTGCCTCGAGCTACCGGCCGGCTTGGTCGGTGACGAAACCGCGGGCGAGAGCGTCGCGGTCGCGGCCGGGCGCGAACTGGAGGAGGAAACCGGCTACCGCGCGGACGCGATCGAAGATTTAGGGGTGTTCTACTCGTCACCGGGAATGACGTCCGAATGCTTCACGCTGGTGCGCGCTACCGGGCTGACGAAGATTGGCGAGGGTGGCGGCGATGGTGGCGAGAACATCATCGTGCACCGGGTGGCGCTGGCGGACGTGCCGGCGTTCGTGGCGGAGAAGCGGGCGGCGGGCGTGGCGATCGACACCAAGATGCTGCTGATCCTGGCGGGATCGATTCTCTAGCGGCGAGCGACCCGCTCGCTAAACCGTCCGTAGATTGT
>JAJNQF010000165.1 GCA_021154945.1 Sphingomonas sp. | reverse complement strand
CGCTTCGCTCGCGGCGGCGTGCGACGTGTTGGTCATCGCCGCACCCGGTGGCGACGCGACGTCGCACATCGTGGACGCCGCTGCTCTCGCGGCGCTTGGCGAGGACGGCATCCTGGTCAACATCGCGCGTGGCAGCTTGATCGACGAAACCGCCCTGATCGCGGCGCTCGCGGCTGGGACGATCGCAGGCGCAGGGCTTGATGTGTTTGCCGACGAACCGTCCGTTCCCGATGCGCTCAAGGCGATGGATCAGGTCGTCCTGTCGCCACATCAGGGCAGCGCTACGGTCGATGGCAGGGCTGCTATGGCGGCGCTGGTGGTTGCGAACCTCGACGCGCATTTTTCGGGGAAGGCCCTGCTCACGCCGCTTTAAGCCGACCGGGTTATCCAATTTCCAATCCTCCCCCGCCAGGGGGGGGTGGCGCCGAAGGTGACGGAGGGGGAGGACACGCGGCAGAGGTTTCCCTTTCCTCCCCCTCCGTCTGGCAAGTGCCAGCCACCTCCCCCTGGCGGGGGAGGATCGAAAGGTTCGCCACTTGCACTCGCGGTAAAGCTAAGACTTAGACGCCTTGCGCAACGCCAGCCGCACCAGCGCATCGAGCGAAGCCCCCGGCCCCAGTTCCTCGTCCGCCGCGGCCACCGCGACACTCGCCTCGTTCGGGCGAAACCCTAGGTTGAGCAGCGCCGACACCGCATCCGCAGACGCTCCCGGTGCGGCGTTCACAACCGCCGGCCCGAGCCCGAGCGCGATGCCGCCGACCTTGTCCTTCAATTCCATGACGATGCGCTGGGCGAGCTTCGGCCCGACGCCATTGGCGCGCGCAACCATCGCCTTATCGCCGCTGGCGATCGCACGGCTCAGATCGACCGGCTCCAGCGCCGACAGGATCGCGAGCGCGACGCGCGCGCCGACGCCCTGCACGCCCGTCAACAGCCGGAACCAGTCGCGTTCGTCCGCGCTGGAGAACCCGACCAGCCGCTGAAAATCCTCGCCGACGAGCAACTCGGTGAACACCGTGCACGCCTCGCCGATCGGTCCCAGTGCCGAGAGCGTCCGCGCCGACGCGCCGACCTGATAGCCGACTCCGCCGACGTCGATCACCGCGTAGTCGATGCCCGTGGAATCCAGGCGCCCTTTGAGATGCACGATCATGGTTCAGCCGGTAGAACAAAGGGTGCGCGGCGTCATCCCGGCAAAACCGCGGCGAACGCGCCACCGTGCACGCCGCCTGTCCTCAAGCGCGCCGGTCCTCAAGCCCGCCGCTCCTCACGCGCTCGGTTGGAGCCGATCGGGATCGCCGGAGGATCTGTTCGGCACGGTCGGGGCGGGTTTCGCGACGCCGTGCAGCGCCTGGGTCGGCGCGCCGATCACCGCTGCCCGCGCGCGCAGGCTCGCCCGCAGGAACACCGTGTCGGAGGCGATGAATCGGCGCGGGGTCGTGCCGAGAAACGTGCCGGCATCGCGCAGGAAGTGCGACGCGTCGAAATAGCTGCTGTCGATCATCGAATAGTCGTTGAGCCCGTCGGCCGTGATCAGGCGGATGAACGAGCGGAGGAACCGCGCGCGCCGCAGCAACAGCTTTGGCGGCATGCCGAAGTGACGCGTCGCCATCCGCCGCAGTTCGTGAGTCGGGATATCCAGCCGGTCGGCGACGTCCTTCATCTCGATCACGCCGTCGGTCACCGTCAACGCGGTGAACGCCCGGATCAGGTCCTCGCGCGGATGCGGTTGATCGAACAGCCCGCCGAACACTTGGTCGAGCAGCGGCTTGATCATCATATCGTCGTCGAGCGCATCGAGCCCTTCGATCAGGCGGGCGGAAAGCTCCGGCCCGAGGGCGCCACTCAGCGGCGCCACGCGGTTGTGGAAATCGCCTGCCGACCGCGCGGTCAGCCGCGACCAGCCGAGCGCGCTCAGGCCGATGCCGACGGCGATCCCGCCATGCGTCTCGGTTCGGAAGGCACGGCTGGTCGGCCCGTAGAAGCTCGCACGATCGAGTGGGCCGAACCGATGATTGCCGATCGACACGGTCAGCGGGCCCGCATCGACGAGCACCGATATCATCGCGGGCGCGGGCAGATACCAGTTGAGCATCGGCGTGCGATGGCTCGACGCGTAGATCGCGTACCCGGTCAAATAGTCCGACAATGCCGGATCGGGCATATCGTAGCGCATCGCCATGCCCTCGGGCATCGCAAATGCCGAGGGAGAAACAGTACCGCTGCTCGTGCCGCCCCGCACGTCTTCCGCCCGCATTGCCAAGCCTTTAATCTAAATTAATTGCACGACGGCGCTGCCACACCATTTCAGGCTTGGCTATCAAAACCTGACCGGAATGGTTTTATACCGGCAATGGTAAAACTAGTTCAAAACGAACCAAGTTTTGTAGGAGTATGCAGAACGGCGCCAAGGTGGAGATCCGCCAGTTTGCTTGTCTCTACCCGCAGATACTATCGGAGGTACGCGTGGATCAGGCGCCGATACCACTGCGACGCGATAAGGCCGCGGCGCTTGCGACATGATGTGCATGCGTGATCGCGACGGCCAGCGCATCGGCTGCGTCGGGGCCGGCGAGCTTCGCGCCGGGCAGCAGCACCGCCATCATTGCCTGGATCTGCTTCTTGTCGGCGCCCCCGGTGCCGACGACGCCCTTTTTGACGGTCGACGGGTGATACTCGCCGATATGCAGCCCCGCGCCCGCCGCGGCGAGCAGCACGACGCCACGTGCTTGGCCGAGTTTGAGCGTCGATTGCGCGTTGCTGTTGCCGAGCACCTCCTCCACCGCCGCGCCGTCCGGGCGCTCGGTGCGGATGACGTCGATCAGAGCGTTGTACAGCGCGGTGAGTCGACGGGGGAGCGCCATCGACGGATCGGTCTTGATCTGGCCGTTGGCGACATGACTCAGGCGGTTGCCATCGGCGCGGATGACACCCCAGCCGGTGGTGCCTAGGCCGGGGTCTAGTCCCAGGATGATCATGCGAAGAGTGAAGGTTGGTTCGCGCGGAGACGCGGAGACGCGGAGGTGGTGCGTTCCTGACTGTCGTCTCGCGTAAGCGGGACTTTCAATTCTCCGGGCTGGCCGAACGATGCGAGACCGCTGGCGCGGAGGACGTAGCCACGAAGCACAACTCTCCGCGTCTCCGCGTCTCCGCGTGAACCCACCTTCTTCATCTCAATGGCTCAACCCAGCGATTCCATGATCTCGTCGGAGATTTCGTAATTGCCCCAGACGGTCTGCACGTCGTCGTCCTCGTCAAGCGCGTCGATGAGCTTGAACAAAGTTGCCGCATCGTCCGCGCCGACCGCGACCATCACCTGCGGACGCCAGGCGAGCTTGGCGCCTTCGGCCTCGCCAAGCTTGGCTTCCAACGCCTTGGCAACCTCGTGCAGGTCGCCCTGCGCGGTCCAGACTTCATGGCCGTCCTCGCTCGACGTGACGTCCTCCGCGCCCGCTTCGAGTGCAGCTTCGAACACCGTGTCGGCATCGCCCGCGCTGGCCGGATACGAGATCAGCCCGACGCGGTCGAACGCGTGGCTGACCGAACCGCCCGCGCCGAGGTTGCCGCCGTTCTTGCCCACCGCGACGCGCACGTTGGTCGCGGTGCGGTTGCGGTTATCGGTCAGCGCCTCGATGATCAGCGACACGCCGCCGGGACCGAAGCCCTCGTAGCGGATCTCTTCGTAATTCTCCGCATCGCCGCGGCTGGCCTTGTCGATCGAGCGCTGGATGTTTTCCTTCGGCAACGACGCCGCCTTGGCCGCGTTCACCGCCGCGCGCAGGCGCGGGTTCATGTCGACGTCGGGCAGCCCCATCTTGGCCGCGACCGTGATCTCTCGGCTGAGCTTGCTGAACGCCGACGAGCGCTTCTTGTCCTGCGCGCCCTTGCGGTACATGATATTCTTGTATTTGGAATGGCCTGCCATCGGTGCCTCTAATAGCCTGATGCGCCGCTCTTAGGCTCCGAGGGCGCTTTTCGCCAGACCGTCTATCTTCGCTTCGATCGCATCCAGCCTTGCCAGCACCAGATGATCGATCTTGTGATGGATGCGCAGGATGTCGAGCTCCGCGCGCAAATTGGTCTCGTAATCGAGGCTGGCGGCGAGGCGATCCTTCGCGGATTGCCGGTTCTGGCTCATCATGATCACCGGCGCCTGGATCGCCGCGACGGTCGACAGCAGCAGATTGAGGAAGATGTAGGGATACGGATCGAACGCCCGCCCAAAATGCGCGAGGATGTCCGAATTCAGTAGCATCCACCCGATCAGCACCAGCGTGAAGGCGATGATGAACGCCCAAGACCCGCCGATCTTCGCGACGCGGTCGGACAGCCGCTCGCCGAAGGTCGCACGCTCGTCCGACACATCGGCGGCGTCGCGACTGACGGTAGTGCCCGACTCGATCCCGGCGAGGACGCGGCGCTCCTCCTCGTCGAGCTCGCCCGGCGCCTTGCCGAGCAACCGTTGCGACAGATCGGCGAGCGGGGATTGATTCGTGGCCATGATCCGCGCCCTAGCCAGGATTACGGATTATGCCAGCGCGCAAAGCCCCGCTTGCGACGCGAGCCGCAAAGACTCCTTGCCCCGATGCGCCCGCACCTGCCAAACGCGCGGCATGACGGTTAGCGTGAATATGGGCACCGACGGCAATGGTACTGCCGTCGGCGTCGACCTGGAGGAACTTCTCGCCACGCGCCTGTTGGTGCAGGGCAATTCGGGCTCGGGAAAGTCGCATCTGCTGCGCCGGCTGCTCGAGCGATCGGCGGGGCACGTCCAGCAGATCGTGATCGATCCCGAGGGCGATTTCGTGACGCTCGCCGGCCCGCACGGCCATGTCGTGATCGAGGCGGGTGACTATAGCGAACGCGAGATCGCGCGCATCGCCACCCGCCTTCGCGAACATCGTACCTCGGCGGTGCTGAGCCTCGAAGGGCTCGAGGTCGAGGGCCAGATGCGCTGTGCGGCGTCGTTCCTCTCCGCGCTGTTCGATGCGCCGCGCGAGCATTGGTATCCGGTACTGGTGGTGGTCGATGAGGCGCAGATGTTCGCGCCGGTGACGGGCGGCGAAGTGTCGGAAGAGGTGCGCCGCGCGTCGCTGGCGGCGATGACCAACCTGATGTGCCGCGGGCGCAAGCGCGGGCTCGCCGGCGTGATCGCGACTCAGCGTCTGGCGAAACTCGCGAAGAACGTCGCGGCCGAAGCGTCGAACTTCCTGATGGGCCGCACCTTCCTCGACATCGACATGGCGCGCGCCGCGGATCTGCTCGGCATGGAGCGGCGCCAGGCGGAGGCGATTCGCGATCTCCAGCGCGGCACCTTCATGGCACTCGGCCCCGCAGTGTCGCGGCGGCCGATCACGGTGAAGATCGGCGACGTCGCAACGTCCGCGCGCAGTGGCAGCCCCAAGCTCACCCCCCTCCCCAGCGCCGCGCCGATGGATCTGCAGGATCTGCTGTCCGAGCCGGTGGTCGATGCCCCAGAACTTGGCCTGATGTTCGATCCGCGCCCGCGTCGCGTGCCGGCGGAGGAACTGCTCGACGGCATCGCCCGCCCGCCCGAGCCCCGCACCGCTGCGCCGCCACCGCCCGAGAAGACCGACGACGAGGTCGAGGCGGTCTACGCCGACGTCTTCCGCGCGATCGTCGAGGACCCGGAGTCGACGCTGCGTCCGCCGTCGGTCCTGTTCCAGGATTTCCAGGTGCGGTGCCGGATGGGGGGCTTGGCAAAACCGCCTCTCGACCTGCCGGGCTTCGTGCGTCGCCTGAGTTGCGCCCGCGCGGGGATCTTCGACATGACGGACGAAGCGTGGACCGCCGCGCTCGACGTGGCCAGCGGCCTGCCCGACGACATGCTGGGTGCATTCCTGCTGGTCGCAAGAGCCGCCCGCGAAGGCGAACCCTGCCCCTCCGATGCGCGCATCGCCGCGACGTATGGGACGAGTTCGCTAGGCCGGGTGAAGCGCCTGATCGGCTATATCGAAAGCCGCGAGCTGATCGTGTGCCGAACCGATCTGGCCGGCAAACGCTCGATCACGATACCGGGGTTGGGGTGGACGACGCTGCCGGCTGACGCGGCTTGAAGCGTCAGCCGCGGATCGGGGTGAACTGCAACGACACGAACTGCCAGTCGCCCCTGATGCGTCGCGCGACGAAGCCAGCCCGCATCGCGCGTGATTGTAGCCGTCCGTCCTTGCCGGGCACCGCATAGGCGATCCGCATCGTGACGACGCCGAGTGCCCCAGCCGGTCGCGCGACCGTCTCGGTGATCGTCATCGGCGGCGCGGGCTTCTTCTTGTCGGCAGCGTAGAACCCAATCACGCCGTCGCGGGAATCGACTTCGCCGACCGGAGATATTTCCTGGTATTCGGGCGCCATCATCGCGATCATCGCCGCCTGATCGAACTGGTTACGAACGTTTAGGAAGGCCTCGGCACGCTGACCGAGTTTTTGCGCGTCGGTCTCGCTCGGTTGCGCCGCGACTGGAGCACTGACCAACAATGCCGCCGTAATGCCCAAAAATACCCGCATGCTTAGCCCCCGATGCAATGTCGTATAACAGCAATACACCGGTTGTGTAGAAGCAGCAATGTCGTTGCGGGATGTCGACATTAAATCACAACAGCGATCGCGAGCCCTGCGGCCACGCCGACCTGGACCATCGCGATCAGTTGAAGCCGCCCGACGAACGGTTGCTTGAGTGTCTTGTGCCAGTAGCGATTGCGCGCCCAGAACGCACCCGGAGTGCCGCCGAGTGCTGCGAACCAGAGCAAGCGGCTTTCGGGGATACGCCGCGCGTCGGAAGATGATCGCCGCTTGTCGATCGCGAACGCGGCGACCGTGATCATGTTGATGATCAGGAACAGAACGAGCGCCGCGAAGATCGGGAGAATCATTCTCTACCGGTACATCGAGGGGGTTAACGCGGTGCCCCCTTCGCTACCGACCACATGTCGGATGAGGCACCGCGCGAAATTGGGATATCCTCAGATCATCCCCAACGCCTGAAGGTACACCTCGAGGATCGCTTCCTCCTCCTGGTATTCTTCCTTCTTCTTCTTCCGGATCGACAGGATCTTGCGGATCGCCTTCGGATCGTAACCGCGGCCCTTGGCTTCGGCCATCACGTCCTTGATGTCGTCCGAGATACCCTTCTTCTCTTCTTCGAGACGCTCGGCGCGCTCGATCAGCAGGCGCAGTTCGTCCGCTGCGACCGCGCCGCCGCCCATGCCGTGTTGCCGTTCGTCAGACATCGAAAATTCCCCACTCGCCAGCGCCACGCGCCGGCCCAAAGCCAATCGAGAAACCCCGCGCAGATGACCGCCGTCGATGACGTCGTGAATCAGACCGCTGCGGGGTGCGGGGCCGCGTCTAGGCGTTTACCGTGTTCGGCTCAAGCGACGGCGAGGCTCAGAGTGTCGCGTTCTTCGCGACGCTCGCCTTCATCCGTTCGAGCTGCTCGGGGCTAGCGTCGCCCTGATGGTGCGCCTTCCACTCGGCGTACGGCATTCCGTACACCGTCGCGCGCGCGTCGTCCTTCGACAGGCCGCCTGCCTGCTCGACCCAGTCGGACAGGCAGTTGCGGCAGAAACCGGCGAGCCCCATCAGGTCGACATTCTGTGCGTCCTCGCGGTGGCGGAGGTGGCGGATCAGGCGGCGGAACGCTTTCGCCGCTACGGCATCGTCCAAAGTATCGAGGCGATCGGGGGTCATTCGTATGCTCCGTGGTTGATCCGGCGGAGATAGGGTTTAAGGCCCGTCGCGGCAAAGACCTCCCCCAGGAAACGCACCGCATGACCAAGGCCATCGCACCCCGTTCGCGCAAAGTCCGCATCCTCGCGACGCTAGGCCCTGCCAGCAGCACGCCCGAGATGATCGCAACGCTATTCCGCACCGGCGCCGACGCGTTCCGCGTTAATATGAGCCACGGTGACCAGCAGTCGAAGATTGCCCTGATCCAGGCGATTCGCGCGCTGGAGAAGGAATTCGGTCGCCCCTCGACGATCCTCGCCGATCTGCAGGGCCCGAAGCTGCGCGTCGGCAAGTTCGAGGGCGGGCGCACCGTGCTCGAAACCGGTTCCACCTTCCTGCTCGACCGCGACCCGACACCGGGCGACGCGACGCGTGTCGAACTGCCGCACGACGAGATCTTCGCGGCGATCGAGCCGGGCGCACGCCTGCTGCTCGACGACGGCAAGCTCGTGCTGCGCGTCGTGTCGCATAGCCCGCGCCAGATCACGACGCGGGTCGAGGTCGGCGGCGCGCTGTCGAACAGCAAGGGGCTGAACGTCCCCGACGTCGTGCTGCCGATGGCGGCGCTGACGGCAAAGGACCGCAGCGACCTCGACTTCGCGGTCGACCAGGGTGTCGACTGGATCGCGCTGTCGTTCGTCCAGCGCCCCGAAGATCTGTGGGAAGCGCGCAAGCTGATCGGCGGCAAGGCGGCGCTGATGGCGAAGATCGAGAAGCCGGCCGCGATCGAACGGCTGGATGAGATCGTCGATGCGTGCGACGGCGTGATGGTCGCGCGCGGCGATCTCGGCGTCGAGATGCCACCGCAGGCGGTGCCGCCGTTGCAGAAGCGTATCGTCGAAGTCTCGCGCCGGATGGGCCGCCCGGTGGTGGTCGCGACGCAGATGCTCGAATCGATGATCACCTCGCCGTCGCCGACGCGTGCGGAAGTGTCCGACGTCGCGACCGCGGTGTATGACGGCGCGGATGCCATCATGCTGTCGGCGGAGAGTGCGGCGGGTGCGTGGCCGGTCGAATCGGTGGCGATGATGGATGCGATCGGCGTGTCGGTCGAGGCGGACCCGGA
The DNA here is from genome assembly GCA_021154945.1 of Sphingomonas sp. GTDB lineage: Bacteria > Pseudomonadota > Alphaproteobacteria > Sphingomonadales > Sphingomonadaceae > Sphingomonas. The sequence continues at coordinate 454 of JAJNQF010000165.1, read as the reverse complement.
ACACGGCGACCGCATGCACTTCACCGTGATGAAGCCCGATCCGACGACCGCGGACGCGCTGGCCGAGGCGGCGAAGAACATCGCGGCGACGGTGTCGGCGGTGGCGATCATCTGCTTCACGACGTCGGGCTCGACCGCACGCCGGATCGCGCGCGAGCGGCCGTCTGTGCCGCTGCTCGTGCTGACGCCGAGCCAGGAGACCGCGCGGCGGCTCGGGCTGCTGTGGGGCACGCACGCGGTGCACACGCGCGACGTCGAGTCGTTCGAGGACATGGTCGCGAAGTCGAAGCGGATGGCGTTGCGGCACGGGATCGCGAAGGCCGGCGACCGGGTGATCGTGCTCGCGGGCGTGCCGTTCCGGACGCCTGGGTCGACGAATGTGCTGCATGTGGTGCGGATTGTTGGCGACGAGCTGAAGGGGCATCACTCGCAGGTTTGAGCTTGGGAGGGCGAT
>JAJNQF010000163.1 GCA_021154945.1 Sphingomonas sp. | reverse complement strand
GGTTTCGAGGTCGTGGTAGCCGTCGGCGCGGCGACGGCGGACGTGGAGCGCCAGGTTGATTTTCGCGGGGGCGGGTTCGGTGATGCGCATGGGGGTCTCGGCGTTTGGGGCGGACCGGGGGTCTGCTTTGCGCTTGGGCTTAGCCAAATAATTTCCGTCATCCCAGCGGACGCTGGGATCTTTGTGTTTGGCGAGGGGTGCGTGCCTCCCGGGAGACCCCAGCTTTCGCTGGGGTGACGGTGTTGAGGGGGCGGACGGGTGGCGGGGGCCGCGGGGATTAGATCAGGCCTCCATCGGCGGGATGGCAGTCTCGACCGTCCAGTTCCATCGGCAGCGTGCCCTCACCCTTCCCACCCGGCTCTGCCGGGCGGGGCCCTTCCCTCTCCCCTTCAGGGAGAGGGTGAAAGTTGTCAGCGTCTGGCTTTTGGGGGGAGGCCGTTGGCTATCTTTGCGGTTAGGCGTGCGGTTTCGGTGGGTTCGGCGGTTAGGAGCGCGGCGCGCCAGGCGTAGCGGGCTTCGTATTGGCGGCCGACCGTCCAATAGGCGTCGCCGAGGTGGTCGCCGATCTCGGTGTTGGCGGGTTCGGCCTGCGCGGCGCGTTCGAGCAGCGGGAGTGCGCGGGCCGTATCGCCGGAGAGGTGGTACGCCCAGCCCAGCGAGTCGGTGATGGAGGCGTTGGTCGGGTCGAGGCGACTGGCGCGTTCGAGCAGCTTGATCGAGGCGGGAATGTCGTCGCCGTGCTCGACCTGCGCGAAGCCGAGATAGTTGAGCGCGAGCGGTTGCGCGGGGCCGCGGGCGACGGCTTTTTCGAGGGCTTCGCGCGCTTCGGGCCAGCGGCCGGCCTGGTCGAGCGCGCCGCCATATTGCAGCCAGGCGCCCCAGCTGCCGCCGGACTTGCCGTCCGCGGCGATGATGCGCTGGTACCATGTCGCGGCTTCGGCGGCGTTGCCTGTGGTCAGGAGCAGGTCTGCATAGCGTTGCCAGTCCGCCGCGTCCGCGCCCGGCTGGTCGACGCGGTTCTTGGCGGCGGCGAGCGCTTCGCCGTCGCGGTCCGCATTGGCGAGAATATCGATCCGCTCGGCGGCCGCGGCGACCGCGAACGGGCTTTTCGGCCCGACCTGATCGAGGACGACGAGCGCGCGATCGACCAGTGCATTGCGGGCCAGCGCATGGGCGAGGAGGATGCGGGCGCGATCGTAGCTTGGATCGGCGCGCAGCGATGCCTGGGCCAATGCGATCGACAGCGGCGAGGGTTCGCCGAGCGCGAGATCGCTGGCGAGGTGCGCGAGCAGGCGCGAGACGCCGATCGCAAGCGGCTGCCGAGCGGGCGCCTTTGCGATCAGATCACGGGTTTCGGTGGCGAAGCGATTGGCGACCGGATCCTTCGCGGCGGTGGCGAGCGCGGGGCCGGGATCGCGGCCTTCGGCGTGCGCGACCCAGGCGTAGAGCGAGGGTGCGAGGACCACCAGCGGCCCGGTGGCGAGCGTGCCGATCGCGGCGTCGGCAGCCTTGGTATCGTTCGCGTGCGCGGCATCGGCGAGCGGGAGAAGCGCGGCGTCGGCGGGAGCAACGCCGGCCTTGTTCAGCACGGCGACGGCGCGGTTGGCGAGCGGCATGTCGCCCGCCTCAAGTGCCTCGCGGTAGGCGCGGATCGCGACGACGGGATCGTCGGGCGATGCCGCCAGCACCTTGGCATAGCTGGCGGCGGCGAGGTCCGGCCTGCCCGCGGCGTCGGCGGCGCGGGCCTTCAGATAGGCGGAGAGATCACCGGTCCCGGCCGTGGCAGGCGCCGCCAGGACGAGACCGAGTGCGAGCAATACAGGCTTACATGTTGGGATAATTGGGGCCTCCGCCGCCCTCGGGTACGACCCAGTTGATATTCTGGGTGGGGTCCTTGATGTCGCAGGTCTTGCAGTGGACGCAGTTCTGCGCGTTGATGACGAACTTCGGGTCGCCGGTTTCCTCGCCGACCACCTCGTAAACGCCGGCCGGGCAATAGCGTTGCGCAGGCTCGTCGTACATCGGCAGGTTGTATTCGATCGGCACCGCCGGGTCCTTGAGCGTCAGGTGAACCGGCTGGTCCTCCTCGTGGTTGGTGTTCGAGATGAACACCGACGAGAGGCGGTCGAACGTCAGGACACCATCGGCCTTCGGATAGGCGATCGGCTTGACGAGATCCTTACGCCACAGGCTCTCATGGTCGGGATGGTGGTGCATCGTGAAGGGGACCTTGATCCCCAGATGCTCGAGCCACATCGTGATCCCGGCGAGGCCCGAACCGACCAGGTCGCCGAACTTCTTCACCAGCGGCACGACGTTGCGGACGACCGACAGCTCCTTCTTCACCCACGACTTCTCGAACGCCTCGGGATAGGCGGCGAGTTCGTCATGGCCGCGCTGCGAGACGATCGCCTCGACCGCGGCCTCGGCGGCCATCATGCCGGACTTCATCGCGGTATGCGTGCCCTTGATCCGCGGCACGTTGAGGAAGCCGGCGCTGTCGCCGATCAGCGCTGCGCCGGGCATGACGAGCTTCGGGATCGACTGCAGCCCGCCGTCGCTGATCGCGCGTGCGCCGTAGCTGACCCGCTTGGCGCCCTTGAGCAGCGCGGCGATCTCTGGGTGGGTCTTCCAGCGCTGCATCTCGTGGAACGGCGAGAGATGCGGGTTGGTGTAGTTGAGCCACGTGACGAAGCCGATCGAGACCTGGCCGTTCGCCTGGTGATAAATCCAGCCGCCGCCGTTCGAGCCTTCGGTTTCGGACAACGGCCAGCCCTGCGTGTGGATCACGCGGCCGGGCGAGTGGAGTTCGGGATCGATGTCCCAGAGCTCCTTGATGCCGAGGCCGTAGACCTGCGGATCGCTGTCCTTGTCGAGCGCGAACTTGGCGATCAGTTGCTTGGTCAGGTGACCGCGGCAGCCTTCCGAGAAGAAGGTGTACTTCGCGTGGAGTTCGAGGCCAGGGGTGTAGTCGCCCTTGTGCGTGCCGTCGCGCGCCACACCCATGTCGCCGGTCGCGACGCCCTTCACCGAGCCGTCGTCGTTGAACAGGATTTCGGCGGCGGCAAACCCTGGGAAGATCTCGACGCCGAGTTCCTCCGCCTTGCCCGCGAGCCAGCGGCAGAGGTTGCCGAGCGAGCCGGTGTAGGTGCCCTTGTTGTGCATGAACGAAGGCGTGACGAAGTGCGGCATCTCGCTCTTCTTCGTCTTGCTCAGGATCCAGTGATGGTTCTCGGTGACCGGAACCTCGGCGAGCGGGCAGCCGTCCTCGCGCCAGTTCGGCAGGAGCTCGTCGAGGCTCTTCGGGTCGATGACCGCGCCGGAGAGGATGTGCGCGCCGACTTCCGAGCCCTTTTCGAGCACACAGACGCTGATCTCGGCGTCCTTCTCGGCGGCCAGCTGTTTGAGACGGATCGCTGCCGAGAGCCCCGCCGGACCTGCGCCGACGATCACAACGTCATAGGGCATCGATTCACGTGTCGTCATCATCGTCTCCCGGGGATCTCCCCTTATTGCCTAGCTTTGGGGCCAAGCGCTTGATGCTCCGCCCTTCGTTCGGGCTCGGACCGGCACCATCTTGTCCAATATGGCGATTGCGCGAGTTGACCGCCACGTCAACCGTGCAGCATAGGTTACCCTGTGGGGGCGGATCAAACCATCGATTGGCGAAACGCCGCGGCGAGTGCGCTCGACTGGTGGCACGAGGCTGGCGTCGACACGCTGGTCGACGACGTTCCCCGCGACTGGTTCGCGGCGCCGGAACCGCTTGTCGCGCCTGATGCGGCACCGGTTGCGCCCGTCGCCGCACCGTCCGCGATGCCGATTTCGCTCGCCGAATTCCTCAACTGGCGAAGCGGTGCGGAGGTTCCCGAGGCGGACTGGAGCGGGGTTTCGCTGGCAGCGGTCGGCCCGGCTGACGCTACGGTCATGGTGCTTGTCGATTGTCCCGATCGCGACGACGGCGACGCCGGGGCCCTGCTGAGTGGCGCATCGGGTCGGTTGCTCGACAAGATGCTCGCGGCGATCGGGCTGACCCGCGACGAGGTGCACCTCGCAGCGGTGTGCGCGAAGCGCCCGACGGCGGGGCGGATCCAAAGCGAGGTCGAGGAAAGGCTTGCGGAAATCGCCAAACATCACATCGGTTTGGTCGCGCCCAAGCGGTTGCTGTTGCTCGGCAATGCGGCGAGCCGTGCGATCCTCGGGACGGAATTACAGGCGGCGCGCGGGCGTTTACATGGGCTTAACCATAAGACCGCACAAACAGGGGTCGGTGACGCGTCGCATATGACGAGCGTGGTCGCGAGCTTTCATCCGCGGTTTCTAATCGAGAAGCCAGCGGCCAAGGCCGAGGCCTGGAAGGATTTGCAGATGCTGATGCGCGAACAGATATCGCAAGAGGGCGTGAGATGATTCGGATTCGGTCTGTATCGCGGGCGGCGATCGCTCTGGGGCTCGGCGCCCTCCCCCTTCCGGCTATGGCGGCGACCGTCGCGGGCGAGCCGGGTGGCGATACGCGGCTCGGTTCGACGCAACTGGTCGGCGCACCGACGCTGGAACAGATCCCGGACCAGCTCGATGCGGGCCAGCGCGAGGCGTACAAGACGGTGTTCGCGGCGATCCGCGACGGCAAGTGGACCGACGCGCAGATCCAGCTCGACACGATGAAGCCCGGCCCGCTGCACGCGATCGCGCGCGCCGAGATGTACACGGCGAAGGGCTCGCCCAGGATCGAGATGGAGCCGCTCGTCGCGTTGCTCAACGAAGCGCCCGAGCTGCCCGAGGCCGAACAGATTTCGCGGCTGGCCAAGGTGCGCGGGGCGGTCGACCTGCCTCCCCTGCCCGCCGCGCAACGACTGATCTGGCAGGACGGCGCACCGCGTCGGGTGCGCGCGAAGAGCCTGCAGGGCGACATGATCGCCGCCGATCTCGCGCTGAAGATGCAGCCTTACGTGAAGGCGGACATGGGTCGTGAGGCGCAGTCGCTGCTCGAGAGCACGCCGGGGCTCACCCCCGAGGCGCTGACCGAGTGGCAGCAGAAGATCGCGTGGATCTATTTTCTGCAGGGCGACGACGTGAACGCGCGCGTGATGGCGGCGAAGGCGCAGGACGGCGTCGGCGACTGGGCCGTGCAGGGTCGCTGGGTCGGCGCGCTGGCGGCATGGCGTCAGAATGATTGTGCGAATGCGGAGTCCG
>JAJNQF010000146.1 GCA_021154945.1 Sphingomonas sp. | reverse complement strand
CTTGCTCCCTCCCCTTTAGGGGAGGGTTGGGGTGGGGCTTGGCCGCGGATGGTAGCGCTTGATGCACTGCCCCACCCCGACCCTCCCCTGAAGGGGAGGGAGTTTGGGGCGGCACTTGGTTAGCACCGCCCCCTGCCCGATCAGGCCGTCTTCATCGTCGCCATATCGATGACGAAGCGGTACTTCACGTCGCTCTTCACCATCCGCTGATACGAGGGTTCGATCTCGTCCATGCGGATCATCTCGATGTCCGATACCAGGCCGTGCTCGTTGCAGAAATCAAGCATCTCCTGCGTCTCGGCGATGCCGCCGATCAGCGAGCCGGCGATCGCGCGGCGCTTGAAGATCAGATTGCCGACCGAGGGCGACGGATGTGCGTGCTCGGGCACACCGACCAAAGTCATCGTGCCGTCGCGCTTCAGCAGCGCGGTGAACGTGTCGAGGTCGTGGCTCGCCGCGACGGTGTTCAGGATGAAGTCGAAGCTGTTGGCGTGCTCGGCCATCGCGGCCTCGTCCTTCGAGACGATCAGGTCCTTCGCGCCGAGACGCTTGGCGTCGTCGCGCTTGTTGGGCGAGGTCGAGAAGACATAGACTTCGGCGCCCATCGCGTTGGCGATCTTGACGCCCATGTGGCCGAGACCGCCGAGACCGACGATGCCGACCTTCTGGCCGGGGCCAACCTTCCAGTGCTTCAGCGGCGAGTACGTCGTGATGCCCGCGCAGAGCAGCGGCGCGACCGCGGCGAGGTCGGCTTCGGGATGTGAGACCTTCAGCACGAAGCCTTCGTCGACGACGATCTTGTCCGAATAGCCACCGAACGTGTGGCCGCCCAGCACGGGATCGGGGCCGTTATACGTGCCCACCATACCGGTCGTCTCGCAATATTGCTCTTCGCCGTCCTTGCACGATGCGCACTCGCCGCAGCTGTCGACCATGCAGCCGACGCCGACGACGTCGCCGACCTTGAACTTGGTGACGTCGCTTCCGACTGCGGTGACGCGGCCGACGATCTCGTGGCCGGGGACGCAGGGGTAGAGCGTGCCTTCCCACTCGCCCTTGGCGGTGTGAAGGTCGGAATGGCAGACGCCGCAGAAGGCGATGTCGATCGCGACGTCGGTCTTGCCGGGTTCGCGACGCTCGAACGAGAAGGGGGCGAGCGGGGTTTCGGGGGATTGCGCGGCGTAGCCGTGGGCGGTCGTGGTCATGAAGTTCCTGATCTATTTCAAGCTGGGCTCGGGATATAAGCGTCGACCATATGATAACTACCGGTCGGTATGTTTATTTTGCTGCACTGCGGCAATCGAGTGGGTCGATCAAAGGATGCTGGGCATTGCGACGAGGCGTCGGGCTTCTCCCCTCCCTGGAAGGGAGGGGTTGGGGGTGGGTCGGTTTCCGGATCGTGGGACGGTTGCGGCTGGAGCTGGCCTACCCACCCCCAGCCCCTCCCTTTCAGGGATGGGAGCAGGATGAACTCGTTCCTCGCGCGCGGCCTTCACTGGCCTTCCGGACCGCCCTGCCCTAAAGCGCCCGCACATTCTTATACCAAGGGCATATCATGGGTTTTCGCTGCGGCATCGTGGGACTGCCGAACGTCGGCAAGTCCACTCTCTTCAACGCGCTGACCGAGACGGCCGCGGCGCAGGCGGCGAACTATCCGTTCTGCACGATCGAGCCGAACGTCGGTAACGTCGGCGTGCCCGACAAGCGGCTCGACGCGCTCGCCAAGATCGCCGGATCGCAGAAGATCATCGAGACTCAACTCGGCTTCGTCGACATCGCCGGCCTCGTGCGTGGCGCGTCGAAGGGCGAAGGGCTCGGCAACCAGTTCCTCGGCAACATCCGTGAGGTCGACGCGATCGTCCATGTGCTGCGCTGTTTCGAGAATGGCGACGTGACGCATGTCGACAACAAGGTCGATCCGATCGCCGATGCCGAGACCGTCGAGACGGAGCTGATGCTGAGCGATCTCGAAAGCCTCGAGAAGCGCGTCCCCAACCTCGCCAAGAAGGGCATGCAGGGCGACAAGGAAGCCAAGATCGGCGCGGCGGTGCTCGGCCAGGCGCTCGAATTGCTCCGCGAAGGCAAGCCCGCGCGGCTGACCGTGCCGAAGGACGAGGACGAGGCGCGCGTGTTCGCGCAGGCACAGTTGCTGACCGCTAAGCCCGTCCTGTACGTGTGCAACGTCGACGAGGGCGATGCGGCGAACGGCAATGCGCTGTCGGCGCGGGTGTTCGAAAAGGCGAAGGCCGAAGGTGCGGAAGCCGTCGTGGTGTCGGCCGCGATCGAGGCGGAAATCGCGACGATGCCGGCCGAGGATCGCGGCGAGTTTCTCGGCGAACTGGGGCTGGAAGAGACCGGCCTCGCGCGGGTCATCACCGCGGGGTACAAGTTGCTGCATCTGCTGACGTTCTTCACGGTCGGGCCGAAGGAGGCGCGTGCATGGACCGTGCACGAGGGCGCGACCGCTTCGCAGGCAGCGGGCGAGATCCACGGCGATTTCGAGAAGGGCTTCATCCGCGCCGAGACGATCGCGTTCGACGACTTCATCGCGCTGGGTGGGGAATCGAAGGCGCGCGAGGCGGGCAAGCTGCGCGCGGAAGGCAAGGCGTACGTCGTTCAGGACGGCGACGTGATGCACTTCCTGCATAGCTAAGGATTTGGCGGCGGCGGGTCAGCGATAGTTTTCGCAGGCTATCCCGTCGCCGTCGCCGTCCATGCCGGCACGATAGCCCGGCTGGCCGCGGTGAAGCGGCGCGGCCCCCGCCGCCCACACTTCGCGACACCCGCTGTAGAAGACCGAGCTTTCCGATCCGGCGCTGGCTGACTGGCGAGCCGGGGTCGATGATCGGTATGCCGGTCGAACGACGTTATAGGGCTCGGCGTCGGATGCTGACCGGGCGGGTGCGGCAACATGACGCTGCAGCGCCGGCGGCGCGGTAACCGGCGTATGAGGCACCGCCTTGGTATCGACGATGACCGGGGGTGCAGCCGGCTGCGGTTCGGTGGCTTTCCAGACACCAGCAAACATCAATGTCGAGGCGACCGCCGTGACCGCGCTAAAGGAGCGCTCCATGGCGCTGTTATATGTGCGTAGTGGTTGACGAAGACTTATCGGTGGGTTGCTGGCTTAAGAGCCAGGAAGGCAAAGGTCCGATGTCCGCTATGAAGAGGTAATCAGACCGGCTGTTTTCGTAATGGGGATGGCCTAAGCCGCCGTCGTAGCGGCCCGCCTATCGCCTTGAGGAGGCGGCCCTGATCGAGGGACATTCAACGAGCCAATCTATAGGCAGGACGTTTATGGCTACGTTAGGTGGTATTTGGTAAAAGCTTAGAGACCTGTAACTCCAAGCAAACGGAACACACCGCTTCAAGACCGCAGCGTGTAAAAATACCTGAAACTCCGCTGGAGCATGGCGGACTGACTCGATGAAACTGTGTTGGATATGCCGCTCTCCGCCGAAATCATGCAACGCTTTTGAGGTGAGGTAGTCGGCGTAAGCCCCGACCGAGAACAGCGAACCCAGCAAGCTGACCAACACGAAAGTTGGGCCACGAAACGACGCTAATCGAGACGGCAAAAAGAAGCTCGCTGTACCGATCGCGAGACAGGCAGAAACGATCCAGCTCCAATACGGTGCCGCCAGTCTATCTGACCAAACGGTGGCTAGAAATATTGGCTGAAGTAGCCCGCCATAAAATATGACAGCAATTGCCGCATACGTGGCGCATCCAAGCCCTAAAGTTCTCAGCATCCGACATCCCCCGCAGCCACCGATTACCATGCTGAACGAATGGCTGCTATCCGGCTGCCTTGAATTCGTCGCCGTGTTCGACTTTTGGGCGCTATCCGTCGGTCCTAGTATGATCGGGCAAGGCCAGCGGTCGTCTTGCGGCCTTGCGACCTGCAGCGGCGACTATGACGGCGCTGGACAGGAGGATGCCGGATACGAGCGCGCCTACCGACAGCAGGCCGGCGGTGGTGACCGAGGCGTCGAAGGTGGTGCGCTTGCCGATCCGGATCGAGACTTTGGCGGCGGGGGTGCTTGGGGTCTTGGTGCGTTCGGGGTGCGTTGGGGTCTTCATGGGTGGAGGCTGAACCTTTCGCGGCTTGCGGGCAAGGCTGCGGGTTGGCACTGTGTGGGCTTTGGCGGGGTCGGGGAGAGACTGCGTGGTTGTGGCGGGTCGTGCGGGGGGTTAGACTATCGACATGCTCGCGCGCCTGATCCTGGCTTTGCTCCTTGCTGCGTTTGCGTTTCCTGCGGTGGCGCCGGCGGCGTGTCATGATGCGTCTGCTTCGCGGCGGCCTGCCGTCGTCATGGACATGGCGGCGATGGGCGGGCCGCAGGAGGCCATTTCGGATCATGAGCCGGATCATCGAGCGGGTCACGAAGCGCCCGATCGGAAGGCGACCGCGCTGCATGGGTGTATCGGGTGCGTGCCGCCTTCGAACTGGAATGGCACCCGCGTTCTGGGCGTGGCGTTGCGGGAGCCGGTCATGGTGACCGAGCGGGTGGCGGTGCTGGATCTTGGGGCTGGCATCGCGCCGGCTTTGCGGCCTCCGCGAGAGGCTTGATCGTCGGGTGCTGATGCGCCCCGATTTTCAGGCTTTTCCAAGGATATACTAATGACTCGATATAGGTTTCTCGCGGCTGGTGCCGTGAGGGCGATGCTGCTTGCGGGTGGTGTCGTGGGGACGGTGCTGCCGGTTGCTGCGGTGGCGCAACATTCCATGGCCATGCCGGGCATGACGATGCCGGATGCAGCTCCCAAGAAGACGGTGAAGAAGGTCAAGTCGCGGCCGGTGGCTAAGGCCCCGGCCGCTCGCGCGTCGCAGTCTGGGAGTGCTGTCGATCATTCGACGATGGACCATTCGGCGATGGGACACCCTGCTCCGGTCGCGCCGCCGACTTCGGCCGCGCCGTCTGCGATGCCGGACGCCATCCCGGGGATGGATCATGCGCAGATGGATCACTCGGCGATGCCCGGGATGGCGATGGATCATGGTGCCATGGATCATGGCGCGATGGGCCACGCGATGATCGTGGACCCGGCCTATCGCGCCGCGTCCGATGCGGCGGTGGCGAAAATGCCCGCGGGGTCGGCGATGGCCGGGATGGCGATGGGGACTTCCGCCGGCTTCTATAGCCAAGGTAGCGGGACGTCGCGGCTGCCGGCCGCCGAGGGGCCGATGCGTGGGTATATGACGCAGGCGGGCGAGTGGATGCTGATGGCGCATGGCTATGCATGGGGCGTCGCGACCGACCAGGGGGGGCCGCGCGGGAAGAGCGAGGCGTTCGTGCAGTCGATGGCGATGCTGATGGCGGATCGCGACCTGGGCGACCGCTGGCATATCCAGTTGCGGGCGATGAACAGCCTGGAGCCGTTGATGGGCGCGCGGGGCTACACGAACTTGTTCGCGACGGGCGAGCTGGCGAACGACCGGCCGCTGGTCGATCGGCAGCATCCGCACGACCTGTTCATGGAGCTTGCTGCGAAGATCGATTACCGGCTGGGGAACGGCAACACGCTGTTCCTGTATGGCGGGCCGGTCGGCGAGCCGGCGCTGGGGCCGAGCGCGTTCATGCACCGGGGGTCGGCGCGGTATCAGCCGATGTCGCCGATCACGCATCACTGGTTCGACTCGACGCATATCACCTACGGCGTGGTGACGGCGGGCTATGCGACGCCCGCGTTCCAGTTGGAGGCGTCGGCGTTCAAGGGACGCGAGCCGGACGAGCATCGTTGGGGGATCGAGACGCCGCGACTCGATTCGTGGAGCGTGCGGGGGACGTGGACGCCGTCGCCGTTCTGGGCGGTGCAGGTGAGCCATGGGCGGCTGAAGGAGCCCGAGGCGCAGCATCCGGGCGAGGACGAGAACCGCTCGACCGCGAGCGTGCAATATGCGCGGGGCGGGCTGGCTACGACCTTTGCGTATAGTCTCAAGGACCGGGTGCCTGGGGAGAAGCTGAGCGCGTTCCTGGCGGAGGCCAATTACGAGCTGACGCCGCGGCATGCGGTGTTCGGCAGGCTCGAGAACGTGGCGAACGACGAGCTTTTTCCCGACCACGACGATCCGTTGCATGATCGGAAGTTTCGCGTGACGAAGGCTGAGGTCGGGTATGCGTACCGCTTGCCGATCGCCGGGCCGTTGGGGTTGGCGCTGGGTGGGACTGTCGCGGCGTATGCGAAGCCGGCGGCGCTGGAGGCCGCTTATGGGAAGACGCCAGTGAGTTGGACCTTGTTCAGCAAGCTGGCGGTGGGATTGTAGGTCCTTGGCCAAATAATCTCCCCTCCCCGGCGGAGGCCGGGGTCCAGTTGGGTAGGTCGGAATAACGACGCGCAACGCGTATCGGCGATGTCCCCCAACTGGGCCCCGGCCTTCGCCGGGGTGGTGCTCGCCATTGGGCGGTCATATCCACGACGCGAACGGGTTTCCCTCGCCGGGCGTGCCGAGTAGGGATCGCGCGACGTCGGCACCTGCTCGGGACGAACGGTTATGATGAAGACGACTGTGCTCGCATTGCTGGGGCTGGCACTCGCCGGGTGTGCGTATCCGTATACGCCCCCTGCCCTTGCGCCGATTACTGCGCCGGCTCCTGCATCGACCGCGGCGGCTGCGATGCCGGGCGAGGCTCGGGCGCCGGTTACGATTCTCGTGTCGATCGATGGGTTTCGGCCGGATTATCTCGACCGCGGCGTCAGTCCGAACCTCAACCGGCTGCGCGCGGGCGGGGTGTTTGCGAGCATGCGGCCGTCGTTTCCCAGCGTCACCTTTCCCAATCACTGGACGCTGGTGACGGGGCTGCGGCCCGATCGCAGCGGGATCGTGGGGAACAAGATGGAGGATCCGGCGCGGCCGGGCGAGACGTTCACGATGGCGACCGACGATCCGTTCTGGTGGAGCGAGAGTTCGCCGATCTGGGTCGATGCGGAGAAGGCGGGGATCCGGACCGCGACGATGTTCTGGCCGGGCGCGAACGTCGCGGTCGGGGGGACCGCCAAACCGAACAGCCACGGCGCGATCGAGGGCGGCACGCGGCCGGAGGACTGGCAGCAGTTCAACCAGCAGGTTTCGGGGACGCAGCGCGTCAACGCGGTGCTCGACTGGATGCGGCGGCCGGCGGCGACCCGGCCCAAGCTGGTGACGCTGTATTTCGATACGGTCGACAGCGCGGGTCATGCGGGCGGGCCGGACAGCGCGGGCGTGACTCAGGCTGTCGCGGACGTCGATGCGAGCATCGGCGCGCTGGTCGGCGGGTTGGCCGCGCTGGGGCAGCCGGCGAACCTGGTGATCGTCGCGGATCACGGCATGGCGGCGACCAGCAGCACGCGCGTCGTGGCGCTCGATACGATCGCGGACAAGGCGGACTATCGCACCGTCGAGATGGGGCCGTACGCGACCCTGTTCGCGGTGCCGGGGCATGAGGCGGCGCTGGAGGCGCGGTTGCTGAAGCCGCACGATCATCTGCAATGCTGGCGAAAAAGCGAGATCCCGGCGCGCTTCCATTATGGGCGCAATCCGCGGGTGCCGAGCTATCTGTGTCTCGCCGATGTCGGCTGGCGGGTGGATGCGAGTGCGCCGACCCGGGCTTCGGCCGGTGGGATGCACGGATACGACAACATGGCGCCGGAGATGCGCGCGCTGTTCATCGCCAACGGGCCGGCGTTCGGTCGCGGCAAGACGATCCCGAGCTTCGACAATGTCGCGATCGAGCCCTTGCTGCGCGACCTGATCGGGTTGCCGGCCGAGGCGGGGCTGGACGGAACCGCTGCTCCCTTCCAGAAGGTGATGCAACGATAAGAGGAGAGGTTCGCGTGCAGTATTTCGAGGATATCGAGGTCGGTCGGACCGCGTCGTTCGGCTCCTATGCCATCACCCGCGAGGAGGTGACCGCGTTCGCCGCGAAATACGATCCGCAGCCGTTTCATTTGTCCGACGAGGCGGCGGCGCAGACGCATTTCGGGCGGTTGTCGGCGAGCGGCTGGCATACGTGCGCGATGACGATGGCGATGCTGGTCGCGCATCTGAAGGAGAACGAGCAGGCGGGGCTCGGGTCGCCGGGCATCGACGAACTGAAGTGGATCAAGCCGGTGTATCCGGGCGACACCTTGCGCTGCGAGAGCGAGGTTCTGGAAAAGCGCGTGTCGGCAAGCCGGCCGGAGATGGGGATCTTCAAGAGCCGGATGCGGGTGTTCAATCAGGACGGCGTGATGGTGATGACGTTCGTATCGAACGGACTGGTCGCGACGCGCCCTACGGAAGGGCCGGCTGGCTGACTGGTGGGCGTCAGCCCGAACACTGTCTGGCTCTCATGCAGTAGTGATTCACGCGAAGGCGCAAAGGCGCAAAGCTAGACAGAAGGTTTGTTCACGCGAAGGCGCGGAGGCGCGGAGAAGATTTGGTATGACCGAGCCGCTTGGTGAGCTTTGGTGCCTTTTGAGAGGAGGTCGCCCTCCCCTCGCTATTCCACAACTCTCCGCGCCTCCGCGCCTCCGCGCGAACAAACCTTCTGTCTCTTCGCGCCCTCGTTCCTTCGCGTGAACCAATCTACGCTAGTTACCGGGGCGTGCGAACGCCGCCGGGATTGCCGCCACGAAATCCGCGGTTGCCACCGCCGAAGCTGCGGCCCTGCGTTCCGCGATTCTGGCGGTATTCGCGCCGGTCCTGACGGGCCTCGCCGCGATACTGCTGGCGCGCCTCGCGACGTTCGCCGCGGAACTGGTCCGGTGTGATCTGGCCGTTGCGGAGCTGTCCGCGATCCTGGCGGCGGTCTTGGCGGAAATCGCGGTTGGCTTCGCGACGATCCTGACGATATTCGCGCGCCGCGGGATTGTTGCCGCGGGCGAAATTGCCCCAGTTGCCGTTACCGCGATAGTTGCCGCGACGACCCTGCCAATAGCGCTGTTGCGCGCCGTTCCAGCGATACGGGCGACGATTGCGATCGTAGACGTAGACGCCCGAGCCGGGATAATAATAATTGCCGTTCCAGCCGTAATAGGAATTCAGGCCGCCATAGCCTGCGAACCCATCATACCCTGCGCCATACCCTGCGCCGTAATAGCCGCCGCCATACCCGCCACCGTAATAGGGGTCGCTCGCATAGCCGAGGCCAGCGCCGCCATAGCCGTAACCGTCTGTGCAGCCAGCGACGCCCAATCCGAGGCCCAGGGCCAGGCCGATAATGCCGAAGCGTTTCATAAACATGGAAATTCTCCCGTACGCGGAGGGCGGACACAACGCGCCGCCATTCGTCGCACAACGGAGACACTATGTCGCAAGTTCCATGAACGAGGTCTGACGGGATTTCGTACCGGGGGTGGGAATGGGGTCTGACGGGGTTTTGAGTTCGGCAGGAGCTGGGAGAGGAACCGGCACGCCCTTCCTTACTGTTCCCTCGCGGACGCGGGGGTCCAGGGTAACGGAGCGCCGCGGTACTTAGCTGGGCCCCCGCGTCCGCGGGGGAACGGTTTGGGGGAACAGTTTGGGAGGTACGCTTCCCCCCCGGCGGAGGCCGGGGCCCAATTGGAATGGCTGAGGTAACGGCGAGGCGTCCTCCGTTG
>JAJNQF010000136.1 GCA_021154945.1 Sphingomonas sp. | reverse complement strand
TCTGGGCGCTGTTCGGCTGGCTGCTGCTGCCGCTCGCCTTGCTCGACGCGCGCGATATGTGGCTGCCCGACCGGCTCAATGCGGTGCTCGCGGTCGCCGGCCTGTTGCTCGCCGGACCGATGCTCGGCACCCGTCTGCTCGACCGCTGGATCGGAGCTATCGCGGGCGGCGGCCTGCTCGCGCTGATCGCGCTCGCCTATCGGCGCGGGCGCGGGCGCGAGGGCATGGGCGGCGGCGATCCCAAGCTGGTCGCCGCGATCGGCTGCTGGCTCGGCTGGCAGGCGCTGCCGCTGATGCTGTTGCTCGCCAGCCTTGGCGGCATCGTCTGGGCGCTTATTGCCGGGCGAAAAGGGGACCAGCCGCTCGGCCAGCGGCCGGTCCCCTTCGGTGTCTTTGCCTGCACCGCCGCTTTCGCGGCGGTGCCGCTGTGGCCGCTGTTGATGCAGTTTCAGCGCGGCTGAAACTGGCGCGGCACCGGCCCGCTCCCCCACCCGACCTCCCCAACGAGAGTAGCCTAGGCTCAGGACCCATTAAACATATTGCGCTGTGTTTGGGTTGGTGATTCAAAGCGGCAGGAGGTGCCGCGATGAGTGATTTGCTGTTGTTGAGCGAGGCGCAGATGCGCCGGATCGAGCCCTATTTCCCGCTTTCGCATGGGATCCCGCGGGTCGATGACCGGCGGATATTGAGCGGAATATTGTTCGTGATCCGCAATGGGGTCCGCTGGCGCGATGCGCCGCGGGAATATGGGCCGCACAAGACGATCTACAACCGCTTCATCCGCTGGAGCCGGCTGGGCGTATTCAACCGCATCTTTGCCGAACTGGCCAAGGACGGCGATGGGACGCTGATGATCGATGCGACCCACCTCAAGGCGCACCGGACGGCGGCGAGCTTGCTCAAAAAGGGGCTCTACCCCGATGTATCGGACGCAGCCGCGGCGGCCTGACCAGCAAGCTGCATGTCGTGTGCGACGGACGCGGGCGACCATTGCGTCTCCATCTGACCGAAGGACAGCGCAGCGATCACAAAGGCGCCGAAGCGCTCATCGACGCCCTGCCGGACGCCAAAACCATGCTCGCCGACCGCGCCTATAGCTCGCTCTGGTTCCGAAAGGCTCTCGCGACACGCGGCATAACCGCCTGCATCCCCCCTCATCCGCTGCACAAAATCCAGCATCGATACGACCCGGCGCTCTATCGGCAGCGACACAAAATCGAGAACCTCTTCGCTCGCCTCAAGGACTGGCGACGCATCCACACACGATACGACCGATGCGCCGACACCTTCCTCGCCGCCATCACCTTCGCTTGCATCTTCCTCTTCTGGATCAATCAATGAGATGGGGTGGTTGCCGCCCTCCCTGACGACATCAAGATGTGCCAGCGTAGTTTTGGTTCAAGCTACGAACGGAAAGGACGGCAACTATGAGTATCGATACGATGATTGGTGTGGATCTGGCAAAGTCTGTTTTCCAGGTTCACGGGGCGTCGATGAACGGCGAGATTCAGTTTCAACGCAAGCTGTCGCGGCAGACGTTTCGCACGTTCATGGCCCGGCATCCAGCCGCCGCGGTCGTAATGGAGGCGTGCGGTAGCGCTCATTACTGGGCGCGTGTGTTGAGCGGATTTGGCCACGAGGTCAGGCTGATCGCGCCGCGCTACGTGCGCCCATTTGTGAAGCGCCAGAAGAACGACGCAGCCGATGCTGAGGCGATTGTGGTGGCGGCCCAGCGGCCCGAGATGCGCTTTGTTGAACCCAAGAGCGAGGCTCAGCAGAGCGCGGCGATCCTGTATCGATCACGCCAGCGCCTTGTGCGTCAGCGGACCGAGACGGTGAACGCCTTGCGGGCAGCCTTGTATGAGTTCGGGCACGTTATCCCTCAGGGCATCCAGCACGTCGGTCGCATCCGCGCAATCTTGGAGGCGCCCAACAGCGATCTGCCGACTTTGATGCGCGAGGAATGCCTCGCGATGCTCGATCAGATTGCTGTACTCAATGGCTGGATTGATGCGAAGACCGCAAGGATCAAGGAACTCGCAGCCGCCACGCCGGTATCGAAGCGATTGCAGACCATGCCTGGCGTCGGCCCGCTGGTGGCGATGGCAGTGGAGACCTTTGCGCCTGACATGGCGAGCTTTCACAATGGTCGTGACTTTGCGGCGTGGCTTGGATTGGTACCGCGACAGTTTTCATCAGGCGGCAAGGAACGGCTCGGGCGGATCACCAAGGCCGGCCAGGCCGACATCCGGCAGATGCTGATCATTGGTGCCATGTCGCGATTGAACTGGATGGGACGCAAGGCGATCCCGGAAAGCTCATGGCTGGCGCGCATGATGGCCCGTAAGCCGCGCATGTTAGTCGCCATCGCACTAGCCAACAAGATGGCGCGCCAGATCTGGGCCATGCTGACAAAGAACGAAGACTACAAGAATCCGATGCCGGTCATGGCTGCCTAATACGAGGCCAACCCAGACAGGCTGGATGAAAGGGGTGTGAGAAGGCGACGACCCGAATGGGCAAAATGATCGAACAGATCTGGATCAGGAAAACCAGTTCAGGACTCTGAGTGATAAGCTCGCCAATGAGATTTGGACCTGATCCGCGGATCACCATACCGGCCAGCGGCCTTTGAAAGCGCCGCAATCTAGGCCTGACAGAAGACCGCACTCGATCACCAGTTCAAACGGTCAGAAACCCTCTTGCATCACGGGCGGCAACCACAGAAGTCCTGACCCTAGCGGGATGGCCGCTTGCAATTCCCCACCCCCGGCGTAAGGCGGCGCCAACATAAACCGCGCGTGCGACTCCCGTTGGCCCCGCTCTCCCGCTTCGCCTTCGGACAGTCTTCCCCCGCCGCGCCAAAATGGGGACTGCTGCAAAATGACGACCACGGGCAACGACACGCTGGGCACCCGTTCGACGCTGAGCGTCGGCGGCAAGACTTACGCTTATTATTCGCTCGACAAGGCCGCGGCGAAGCTCGGCGACGTGTCGCGGCTGCCGTTCAGCATGAAGGTGCTGCTCGAAAACCTGCTGCGGTTCGAGGATGGCGGCTTCACCGTCTCGACCGACGACGTGCAGGCGCTCGTCGACTGGCAGAAGGATCCGCATTCGAACCGCGAGATCCAGTATCGCCCGGCGCGCGTGCTGCTGCAGGATTTCACCGGCGTCCCCTGCGTGGTCGACCTCGCCGCGATGCGCGATGCGATCGCCAAGCTGGGCGGCGACACGACCAAGATCAACCCGCTCGTCCCCGTCCACCTCGTCATCGACCACAGTGTCATGGTCGATGAATTCGGCCACCCCAAGGCGTTCGAGCAGAATGTCGAGATCGAATATTATCGCAACGGCGAACGTTACGACTTCCTGAAATGGGGGTCGAAGTCGCTGTCGAACTTCAAGGCGGTTCCCCCGGGCACCGGCATCTGCCACCAGGTCAATCTCGAACATATCGCGCAGGCGGTGTGGTCGAGCGAGGACGCCGACGGCACCACCGTCGCCTATCCCGACACCTGCGTCGGCACCGACAGCCCCACGACGATGATCAACGGGCTGGGCGTGCTCGGCTGGGGCGTCGGCGGGATCGAGGCCGAGGCCGCGATGCTCGGCCAGCCGGTGTCGATGCTGATCCCCGAAGTCGTCGGCTTCAAATTCACCGGCCAGCTCAAGGAAGGCGTCACCGCGACCGACCTCGTGCTCACCGCAACGCAGATGCTGCGCGCCAAGGGCGTCGTCGGCCGCTTCGTCGAATATTTCGGCCCCGGCCTCGCCTCGCTGAGCCTCGCCGACCGCGCGACGCTGGCGAATATGGCACCCGAATATGGCGCGACCTGCGGCTTCTTCGGCATCGACGACAAGACGATCGATTACATGCGCCTGACCGGCCGCTCGGAAGAAAATATCGCGCTGGTCGAGGCTTATGCCAAGGCGCAGGGCCTCTGGATCGTCGATGGCGCCGCGGACCCCGTGTTCACCGACACGCTCGAACTCGACCTTGGCAGCGTCGTCCCGTCGCTCGCGGGGCCGAAGCGGCCGCAGGACCGCGTCTCGCTTCCCGAGGTCGACGACGTGTTCAACGCCGACATGGCGAACACCTATAAAAAGGCGCAGACGCGCGTGCCGGTCGAGGGCAAGGATTTCGACATCGGCGACGGCGACGTCACCATCGCCGCGATCACGAGCTGCACCAACACGTCGAACCCCGGGGTGCTCGTCGCCGCGGGGCTGGTCGCGAAGAAGGCCGACGCGCTGGGGCTGAAGCCCAAGCCGTGGGTCAAGACGTCGCTCGCCCCGGGGTCGCAGGTCGTCACCGACTATCTGGAGAAGGCGGGGCTGCAGAAGCATCTCGACAATATCGGCTTCAATCTCGTCGGCTATGGCTGCACGACGTGCATCGGCAATTCGGGTCCGCTCGCCGAGCCGATCTCGAAGGCGATCAACGAAAATGGCCTGGTCGCCGCGGCCGTCATCTCGGGCAACCGCAACTTCGAAGGCCGCGTGTCGCCCGACGTGCGCGCCAACTTCCTCGCCTCGCCGCCGCTCGTCGTTGCCTATGCGCTGAAGGGCACGGTGATCGAGGATTTCACCACCACCCCGATCGGCCAGGATCAGTCGGGGGGCGACGTGTTCCTCGCCGACATCTGGCCGACCAACCAGGAAGTCGCCGAGACGATGGCGGGCGCGGTCGACCGCGATATGTTCGTCGCGCGCTACGCCCATGTCTACAAGGGCGACGAGCATTGGCAGAAGATCGAGGTCGAAGGGTCGGACACTTACCAGTGGCGCGCGGGCTCGACCTATGTCGCCAACCCGCCCTATTTCGAGGGCATGACGATGACCCCGGCGCCGGTGTCGGATATCGTCGGCGCCAAGCCGCTCGCGATTCTCGGCGACAGCATCACGACCGACCACATCAGCCCCGCCGGTAGCATCAAGGCGGACTCGCCGGCCGGAAAATGGCTTATGGAACATCAGGTTAGCAAGGCCGACTTCAACAGCTACGGCGCCCGCCGCGGCCACCACGACGTCATGATGCGCGGCACCTTCGCCAACATCCGCATCAAGAACGAAATGGTCCCCGGCATCGAAGGCGGCATGTCGCGCTATGGCGCCGAAGTCATGCCGATCTACGACGCCGCGATGCGCCACAAGGCCGACGGCACGCCGCTGGTCGTCATCGCGGGCAAGGAATATGGCACCGGCTCGTCGCGCGACTGTGCGGCGAAGGGCACCAACCTGCTCGGCGTCCGCGCCGTGATCGTCGAGAGCTTCGAGCGTATCCACCGCTCGAACCTCGTCGGCATGGGCGTACTGCCGCTGCAGCTCCTCGACGGCCAGAGCCGCGAGACGCTGGGGCTGACCGGCGACGACCAGTTCACCATCACCGGGGTC
>JAJNQF010000442.1 GCA_021154945.1 Sphingomonas sp. | reverse complement strand
AGCCGTCGTCCATCACGAACCGCTCCACGCCCAACGTCGCGGCGCGCTCGGCGAGGGCGATCTGCCCGGCCTCGCTCACGTCGAATTCGGTCGCTTCCCAGCTATTGTAGAGCACTTTGCGGAACGGCAGCCGTCCGTCGTGCCGCGGCAGTATGCGATCGCGCTGGAACGCATGGAACAGGCGCGATGCACCGCCGCGGCCTTGATCCGAAAAGCCTACATAGAAGGTCGGTGTCGACAGCGTGGCACCGGGGCGGAGCCGATAAGCGAAATCGAACGGATTATAGCCACCGACGATGCGGATCCGCCCGGTGACATCCTGATCGAAGTTGAGGCGCCATGACCCACTCCACGCCAGCGCACCGATCCATGCGGGCCCGTCCTCTTCGGTGGTGGTCGCGCGGGTTATCGCGAACCAGGGATTGTTCTGACTGCCGGTCGAGCCACGACGGCTTTCGAGTACCGTCGAGCCGGGGGTGAGCGGGCGGTCCTGCAGCGTCCATTCCGCAGCCCAGCGACCGGTCGAATAATGGAGGCGATAGTCATAGGCGACCGGCAGCGTCAGGCCGGCAGCGGCGGCCTGATCCACGCGGACGTCGCCGGTGCCGCGGTTTTCGATCACCGCGGACCGCGCGATCACCCCGGTGGCGCGGTCGACGGTGTAGGTGAGCGTGACGAAAAGCGGCCGATCGAGATCGCTGAGCGTGACCTGGATGGTGTCGCCCGACACAATATGGCTCCGGTAATAGAGGACCAGATCGCGATTGCCGTCGGGGTAGGACACCTTCAAGGCCGGTTCTGCGTACAGGCCACCACCTTGCCCGGCATATTCCTGCGGAACCACGTTGGTGGTCACGTCGAAGCCGCTCAGCCCTGAAAGTTCGGGGGCTGCAAGGGGCGCACGATCGGGCAGGCGCTTACCCCAATAGACCGATTGGAGTATCCCCAGAACATTGATTTTGAACGCGTAGGTGACGTCGCCACCATCCAGCCGGAAAATTCGATTGTTCTTGTCATAGCTGGCCTGCGCAAATGCGGTGGTCGGCGTCATCAAGCCGCTCGAAAAAAGCAGCACCAGAACCGTAGCCTTAAACTTTCCAAGCGTGCGCATTACGCCTCCTCTGCCACGATACCGGTCATGCCAGACAAGAACCTGAAGATAAAGTAATATATAAAAGACATTCATTAACCTATTGCCGATGAACGGGGCGAGGCATTTGCAGGGCTGGCGCGCCGCTCATCGTCGATGACCCGGCAAGGGTTTGAAAGGTCTTTTTGACTTCACCACCGGCACCAGCGTGCTCGTCCCGACGATCGCCAGTGGCAATCCTGCTTTGGCCCCGGAACGCCGAAGTATTGTCACGCTCGGCGTGGCGGTATCGCCGATCAAGTCAAAGGATCTGCGGCTTACCGCCAATTATCTCGAAACGCGCATCGGGAATCAGACGGCGAGGTTGGGCCGCGCCACCGCGGCATTCCAGACCGCGTTTGCCAACGCGTTTCAGCGCAATGTGGCAGGCCGACTCGTCAGCGCCGACCTGAGGCCAGTGAACATCGAACATGAACGCGAAAAGAAGATGCAGATCAGACTCAGCCTGTTGATGCCGATCGGGCGTACCCCTCCACCGCAGCCGCCCGTCGGCAGCGCGGCGAAAGACAGCCCGCCGCCTGCTGCACCCCACCTTAGGCCGCAAATCGATGTGTCGAAGACCACGACGTGGCGGCTCGACGATCGCCTGTCGTTGCGGAACAATTTGCCAGCGCTGAACTTGGTGGATGGCGACACGCTGACCGGCACCGGCGGGCGGCCCCGCTGGGAACCCGAACTAAAGCTGAGCGGATCGCTCGGGGTTGCGAACATCGAGCTGTACGGCCGATTTCAGAGGCCGACCCGAAGCCGCAGCGATCTGGCAGCGTCGGAACTCCGCTTTTCGGGGCGCACGTGGCTCGTGCCCTACGCCTCTCTGAAGGTTGGCCAGATGGTCAAACGTCCCTGGGCAAAAACCATGATGCTACAGTTCACGATTGTGAACCTGTTGAACGATCGGATCAACAAGCGCGATCGGCTCGGCCCCGTCCCAAACCGTTTCCAAGCCGCGTACATCGATCCGTTAGGTCGCTCTGTCCGGCTCGGTCTGCGCAAGCTCTTCTAAGACGTGCCGTTTGCTGTAAACAGTGGGTGTTTGACGCGGCTCTAACTTGCCTGATCAGTTCCTGCAGGTTCAGGGGTCGATGCGCTTCGACGATCGTCCTCTCGACTGTTGGTTCTTGATCCAAACGATCACGTTTTGCTGTTACGTTTTGAGCATAAGAAGGGCGCTCTCATGGGGCAAACCTTCTGGGCTACGCCCGGAGGCGGCGTTGCCGAAGGAGAGACCTTTGAACAGGGGGCTATCCGTGAGCTGTTTGAGGAAACAGGTGTCTTGGTCAAAACAGCGGGCCGCCAAGTCGCACAATGGTTTGCTACCTTCGTACTGCCTACTGGCGAGATGGTTGAGGCCGACGAGCGATACTTCGTTGTTCGTGTCCATGAGCGGACCGTGTCCACCGCAACTGGACCGAGATGGAGCATACGGTAATGCCTGTCCCCCGGTGGCGGAGCCAAGCGGAACTTGAGGTATTCGGCGAACAGGTCTGGCCTGAGAATCAGTGCCACATGCTCATCGAAGCCGGGGAGTGGACCGCGGTCCCGCGAAGATTGGTCGGTTACCCTATCCCCGTAAAGGCTGGTTTCTTCAGGCCGCGGCAGACATGAACGAATGGCGGAAGTTGAAAAGCCAAATTTTGCACGGGAATGACCGGTTGTGGGTCGATCTCCGGTATGACCGTGCTTTGGTTTCGACAGCTTAGTCGTCGCCCCTCGTCACGTCGATGATTTGGCGAGCGGACGGGCCAAACGGGGAAGCACTTGGTCCTCATCTCGAACTCGAAGGCGGTAGACACCATATTGGCTGGTGACGATGAGGGCTTCAACATGACCAACTACCGCAAGACCGAGGACGCGGTCGCCGCGCTCACGCCGGAGCAGTTCCGCGTGACGCAGAAGAACGGGACCGAGCGTCCCGGCACCGGTCCGCTGCTGCGCAACAAGGGCGCCGGCATCTATGTGGACATCGTGTCCGGCGAGCCTCTGTTCGCCAGCACCGACAAATACGAGTCAGGCTGCGGCTGGCCGAGCTTCACCAGGCCGATCGAGCCAGCGAACGTAAAGGCGAAGCGCGACTGGTCCATGCTGATCCCCCGCACCGAGGTGCGATCCGCACACGGCGACAGCCATCTGGGCCACGTGTTCAAGGACGGGCCGCGCGATCGCGGCGGCTTGCGCTACTGCATCAACTCGGCGTCCCTGCGCTTCGTCGCGCGTGCCGACATGGCCGATCAGGGATATGGCGCCTATCTCGAAAAAATCGAGGAAGTCGCCGTTCCCGCCCGCACCGAGCGGGCCGTGCTCGCCGGCGGCTGCTTCTGGGGAATGCAGGACCTGATCCGCAAGCTGCCGGGCGTCGTCTCCACGCGCGTCGGCTATTCCGGCGGGACCAACGCGAACGCCACCTATCGCAACCACGGCACCCATGCGGAGGCGATCGAGATCGTGTTCGATCCAGCGCGCACCGATTTCCGTACGCTGCTCGAATTCTTCTTCCAAATCCACGACCCGACGACGCGGGACCGGCAGGGTAACGATCGCGGGAAGAGCTACCGATCGGCGATCTTCTACACCGACGAGGCGCAGAAGGCCGTCGCGGAGGACACGATCGCCGAGGTCGAGACGTCGGGACTGTGGCCCGGCAAGGTCGTCACCGAACTCTCCCCGCTCGGCGACTTCTGGGAGGCGGAGCCGGAGCATCAGGACTATCTCGAGCGCAAGCCGAACGGGTACACCTGCCACTTCGTGCGGCCCAATTGGAGACTGCCGCATCGTGTGAAGGCAGCTTGATGGCGGAGGACTATGCGCATGGCCGGCGGGACGGCTTGCGGCTCGCGCTCGCGGTACTGGCGGCGGAAGAGGCCAAGTGGGCGGCGCTGCTCGGCGAGAGCCCGTCGTGGCGAACCAACACGATCCGCGAAGTGCGGCACAAGACACTGCAAGTCGCGCAGACGCGGGTGCGGACTGTTCTGAACCGGCACACGCCGAAGGATGACGGGCCCGCGATGTCGGACGAATTCGCGAAAGCGCTCGACCAGATCGCCCTGTGACGCCTCGCGCGTCCGACTAAGCCCGGCCGACGAGTGCGATCAACGGGTCGCCCGTCCTGCCGTCTGCGAGCATCTCGACCGTGATGCTCCCGAAGCCCGCCCGCTCCACATAGAGCCGGACCAAGGCGGCATGTCTCGCGGTGTCGAGCGAGTGCCAGATTGCGACCGTCTTGGTCGGGAAGCAGCGATTGGAGAAGCTGACGACGAACGGAGCGTCGGCCGTCAGCGCGCGGCGCACCTCGGCGAATACGCTCACAGGCTGCTGGAGATACTGCACTCCGACGCAGCACAGGGCTGCGTCAAACGACCCGTCCGCCAGCGGCAACGCGGCCTCGCTGTTGAGGTCCTGTACGAACCATCGGTCGAGCCGCGCATTGGTGGCGAGTTCCTCGGCGTTCATGCCCTGGTCCACGATTTCGGCATATGCGCGATCGGGCGGCAGATGGCTGATCCAGCTGGACATCAGGTCAAGCAAGCGCGCGCCTTGCGGGATCACTTCCTGATAGCACGCCGTCAACGCCGCGACCGCGCGCTCGTCAATATGCGTGACGAGCCGCGGCGGTGCATAGAAGGCCAGATCGTCACCTGCGTCCTGCTGCGCGAACGCGCCGACCGGGAGTTCGGGGAGCGCATCTCCGGTCATACGTCGTCTTCGATACCCGACGACCTCGTGGCCGACGCGAGCAGTGTCTCCAACGTCGTCGGGCGGAAGCCGCGGGCGTCCACACCGACGTCGAACTGGCGCGGCATGGGTTTGAGCCCGCTATGGCTGTGACCATGCAGGTTGATCGAGCGCCGGTGCTGGCCGTTCCAGCTTCTAAACGGATAGTGGCAGAGCACCAGCAGGGTTCCGTCGACCGTCAGTTCGGCATAGTCCTGAACGCTCGACCAGCCCGCCGCGTCGCCGGTCGCGCGCTCGTCGTTGTTGCCGCGCACCAGGTGCTTGATGCCGTTCAGGCTCGTGAGCAGGCTCGCCACGTCGGACGAGCGACGCGCGACGTCGCCGAGGTGCCAGACCTCGTCGGTCGCCGCCACCGTCGCGTTCCAGCTGGCGACGAGCATCTCGTCCATCTCGGCGACGCTCGCGAAAGGACGGCGCTGAATGTTGATCGTGCGGTGGTCGCCGAAGTGCGTGTCTGCGGTAAAGAACAGCGTCATGGCGACCGGTCACAGCATCTCGAGCGGACGGCGACCGCGCGGACGCGGGAACGCGGCTTCGAGCGCCGCGAGATCGGCGTCCGACAGGATCAGGTCGGCCGCGGCGCGGTTCTCTCGAACGTGCGCCACCGTGCCAGCCTTCGGGATCGCGAACATGCCATCGCGGCGCAGGGTCCAGGCGAGTGCCACTTGGGCCGGGGTGGCGCCGATTGTTTCCGCGACACGGCCGAGCGCGGGGTCGGCGATCAGCCGGCCTTGCTCGACCGGGCTATAGGCCATCACGGGCATGGCATGGTCCGCCAGCCATGGCAGAAGGTCGTGCTCCGGCCCGCGGCGGGTGAGGTTGTAGAGGATCTGGTCGGTGGCGCAGCCGTCGCCGCCGGCGGCGACGAGTTCGGTCATGTCGGCCGTGTCCAGATTGCTCACGCCCCAATGGCGGATCTTGCCTGCCGACCTGAGCGCCTCCATCGCCTCGACCGTCTCCGCGAGCGGGACCGATCCGCGCCAGTGGAGCAGGTAAAGGTCGAGCCGGTCGGTGCCGAGCCGCCTCAGGCTCGCTTCGCAAGCGTCCGCGAGCCGCCTGCGCGACGCGTTCTGCGGATACGCCTTGCTGACGAGGAACACCTCGTCGCGCACATCGCCCAGCGCGTCGCCGACCAGCGTCTCCGCCGCCCCGTCGCCATACATCTCGGCGGTGTCGATCAGCGTCATGCCGAGTTCCACGCCGAGACGCAGCGCCGCCATCTCGTCAACTCGCCGTCCGGGTTTCTCACCTATCATCCACGTGCCCTGACCCATGGCCGGCACGCTTTCCCCAGCCTTCAGCGTGACGGTCTTCATCGGATCTCCATGGCTGCAACTGCGATTATGGAGACAACGCAGGAGCGAGCGTTTCGGGCGTGAAGGCGAACCTGCCTTCATGTCGGCTTCGCCTTTGCGACGCTTGCGCCGTTAGCCCGCGGGGACCAGGCGAGGGGAGTCGGCTGTGTAGGCGGCGGGGGCATCCGAAGCCGTCAGACTGGCAGGCGGCGTGCCGAACCTGACCCGCCGCCAGATCGCCGCCATCTGCGCGGGCAACGCGCTCGAGTTCTACGATTTCGTGGTCTAAGCGATCTTCGCCGCGCAAATCGGGAGCGCGTTCTTCCCCTCCGAGCGCCCCGGGGCGAGCCTGCTCGCCTCGCTTGCGACATTCGGGGTCAGCTTCGCGACCCGTCCGCTCGGCGCCTTCGTCATCGGGCGGTTTGCAGACCGGGCAGGCCGGCGGCCCGCGATGATAGTCTCGTTCTCGCTCATCGGTCTATCGGTCGGCGGTCTCGCGCTGACACCGGGATACGCCAGCATCGGGATGGCGGCGCCGGTGCTGGCGGTGCTGTTCCGCCTCCTGCAGGGGTTTGCGCTGGGTGGCGAGGTGGGCCCGAGCACCGCACTGCTGCTCGAGCGCGCCTATCCGGCGGCGCGGCCTGATCGTGTCCCTTCAGGCGATGAGCGCCGACGGGGCCGTCATGATCGCGGGACTGGTCGGGGTAGCCCTCTCCTCGGCGCTCGCGCCAGTCGCGGTCGACACTTGGGGCTGGCGACTGGCGTTGCTTCTCGGGCTCACGATCCTGCCGTTCGCGCTCGCTGCGCGACGAACGCTTGTCGAGACGCTGAAGCTCGAGGAGACGCTGCCGCCAGGCGCCGGGGCGCTAACCACGCGCCGCGTCGTCGTGCTCGGCGTGCTGATGCTCGCGGTTGCAAGCGTGTCGAATTACGTGCTCGTCTATCTCGGCTTTTGGGCGACCGGGACGCTCGGCGTCGTCCAGCAGACCGGGTTCGCTTCGGCGATGCTGGCCGGGCTCGGCGGCGTGATCTGCGATCCGCTCAGTGGCTGGCTCTCCGACCGGTTCGGACGGCGGCCAGTGATGATCATCCCTGCGGCGGCGCTGGCGATCCTCGCGATGCCCGCCTTCGGGCTGGTCGCGCACCACCCGACGCCCACGACGCTCTACGCGGCGAGCATCCTCCTCGCCTGCATGCTCGACCTCTCGACGGGCACGATGCTGGTCGTGGTGGCTGAGGGGCTGCCGCGCGCACGCCGAGCGGGCGGCTTCGCGCTGATCTACGCGGTCGCGATATCCGCGTTCGGCCGCTCGACCCAGTTCGCGGTGGCCGGGTTCATCAGGCTGACCGGAAATCGGCTGACGCCGGCGTTGTATATGCTCGCCGCGCTTGTCGTAGGGCTCGTTGCGATGTGGCGCTTCCCCGAGACCCGACCAGAGCTCCTCGCACTTGAACGTGGCGGGAGTGTCTCAATGAGGTCGCCTAGCGCTCAAGGGCATGGGAAGCGGTCGGATCAGAGTGAGAACAGATGATCAGTATTGTTCGCCAACGGCTATCTTTGACGATGGAGCCGCCTGACGGCCGACTCTTGGAATGGCGCGGCATTCCGTTGCGGAGTGTATGAACAAATGGCTGAAGTTGGAGAGGTAAAAACAGGCCGCGAATGACCGCATGTGGGTCACCTAGCGCGAGGCCTTAGCGGTTCCGGTCCATCTGTAGGAGGCGGGCATAGTCCTGCTCTGGTTGGCCATATGTATCGCCCGCCAGGGCCATAAGCTTTGTCCGATCGTGGACCAGAACCTTGGCCCGGACTGCCCGGATCGCATGCTCCTCTTCTAGCCGGTGAAGTGCGTCCGTAACGCTGCTACGGCGAACGCCGAGCATCAGACGGAACTCCTCATGCGTCATGCAGATCTCGTCGGCTTGGACACGGTCGTGGTAGAGCAGGATCCACCGGGCCATGCGGCGTTCGATCGAATGCGCCAGAGATGACACGACGGTCCGGCCCATCTGCAGCATGAACACGTGGGCGAAGCGGAGCAGTGTCAGGCGCAGCGTAGGGCTTTGGTCCACCGCTGCCAACAACGCCTTGGCGGGCATGCGCAGCGCCTGGCCGCGCTCGGCGCGCATGGTGACGTCGTAGGGCGAGCGATCGTCGCCCATGACCAGCGGCCAGCCGATGAACCCCTCGGCGCCGACCAGACCGACCGCATAGCGACGATCATCGTCTAGCGAATCCAGCACTCCGGCAATACCCTGTTTCAGAAAGCAGATGCTTTCGATCGGATCGCCGGCTCGCGTGATGAAATCCCCGACCGCGAACGATACCGGCTCGAGATGCGGCGCCAGCAAGCTGAAATCCTCCGGAGAGAGGCTGGCTAGCAGCCGATTGCCGACCACTCTTTCGACAGGAGCTTCATCGCGATCGACCGCTGCGCAAGGCGTTGCGCCGGTAATGGAAACGATCGTCGACACCCAATTCTCCTTCTAACCGGCGGACTTTGCACGGTTCCGTACAGCAACGTTGGCCAATCTGCTTTGTTCATGAGCGATCAAACAGGAGGATCAAATGGTTTCCATCTCGAAGCGCCCGGTCGCGCGCACCCTTTTCGCGGCGGCGCTGCTGACCGCATCGGCAGGCGTACTCGCGCAATCGGCGCGTTCGCCAAGCGCCCCGCCACCCGCCGCCCCGCCGGCAAGCGCGACGCAGCCCCCCAAGGCGGCACCCGACATGCAGAAAGTGCTCGACGCGCTGGCCGGTCTCGGCGGCAAGCCGATCGAGACGCTGACTCCGGCGCAGGCGCGGATGCAGCCTTCGGCCGCCGATGGCGTTAAGGCGGCGATGGTCCAGCAGGGCATGTCAACCGCGCCCGACGCGTCGGTAACGACGCAGGACGTGCCGTATGGCTCGGACGCCCAGCAATTCGCGCGGATCTACAAGCCCGCGGCAGCGCCCGCGAATGGCAAGCCGATGCCGGTCGTCGTCTATTATCATGGCGGCGGCTGGGTGATTGCTGACGTGAACACGTATGATTCGGCACCACGCGCGATGGCCAAGGCGCTGAACGCGATCGTCGTGTCGGTCGAATACCGCCACGCGCCCGAGTTCAAGTTCCCGGCGCAGCATGACGACGCCGCAGCAGCGTATCGCTGGACGTTGCAGAATGCAGCGAGCTGGGGCGGCGATCCCGCCAAGATCGCGGTTGCGGGCGAGAGCGCTGGCGGCAACCTTGCAGTCGCGACCGCGATCTACGCACGCGACAATCGCCTGACCGTGCCGCGCTACATCGTCTCGGTCTATCCGATCGCCAACAGCAGCATGACGCTGCCGTCGCGTAAGGATTCGGCGAATGCCAAGCCGTTGAATGCCGCTATGCTGAAGTGGTTCGGCTATTATTACCAGACCAGCGCCGCCGATGCGCAGGATCCGCGGCTGAACCTGGTCGCCGCCAATCTGCGCGGCCTGCCGCCGACGACGATCATCAATGCGCAGATCGATCCGCTGCGCTCGGACGGCGAGACGCTGGCCGCGGCGATGCGCACCGCGGGCGTGAAGGTCGAGCAGAAGACGTATCCAGGCGTCACGCATGAGTTCTTCGGCATGGCGAAGGTCGTTCGCGGTGCCAAGGACGCCAACGAACTGGCGGTCGCGCGCCTGAAGGCAGCGTTCGCAGGGGCGCCCCGCCGCTGATCGGTTCGACGGGGTGGCCGGTGCCGCCCCGTCGATCAATGCGTGACCGGCATCCGGCCGGCGCGGCCTGACAACGGAGCAAGCGATGCGTACCCCACCTTATCCGCCCGCGGACATGCCCGCGGCTCTGCGTCCGCTTCACGACGAGATGGACGCCGACATCACCGAGCATCTGAAGGGCTTCGTCTCGCACCGGGCGGATGGGGCGCTGGTCGGGCCGTTCGCGCCGATGTTGCGCTTTCCCGCGTTCGGTCGCGCTGCCTGGACGTATACCAAGGCGCTGATCGACAACGCGACGCTGCCGAAAGCGGCGCATGAGGTCGCGATCCTGGCGACCGGCGCGGTCTTCAACTCGCGCTACGAACTCTATGCGCACGAGCGGGTCGGCGAGGCGGCGGGTCTGTCGCATGAGAAGGTCGCGACGATCGCCGCCGGCCAGCGTCCCGCCGACCTGACCGAAGAAGAGCAGGCCGCCTATGACGTTGCGGTGACGCTGGCGGGCGGGCGGCAGCTGCCAGCCTCGACCTACGACCGTGCCGTGCGCGCGTTCGGCGAGGATCGGACAGCGGAACTCGTCTATCTGGTCGGCGGCTACTGCCTCGTGTCACTGCTGCTCAACGCCTACGACATGTCGGTCCCCGGTCGCGAGGAGGGCTTGCCCGACGATCCCCAGGAAGAGGGCGAGCGCGCATGAACGGCAAGCGGATGGCCGGCGCGATCGCCGGTGGGTTGGTGGCAGGCCTCGGCATCACCGCGATGATGATGGCGGGCGAGAAGAAGAGCGGCATCCCGTCCGAGCTCACCGATCTCGAACGGGCCGGCGCGCGGCAACTCGGCGTTCGCTCCTTACCGTCGAGCGACCTGCCGGATGCGGCCGAGCAGGCCATCGTGCAGGGTAGCCACCTCCTGCTGTCTGCGGCAGCCGGCGCGGTCTATGCGGCGACCGTCGACGAGGATGCAGGCATAGTGCCGTCGGGAATCATGTTCGGCCTGGCGTTCTACGCCGCGATGCACTGGATCACCGGGCCGCTGCTGGGGCTGAAGAAGCCCGAATGGCAGGCCGATGCGGCGACGATCGGGACGCACACGATGGTCCACCTCGTCTTCGGCGTCGCGACTGCGGCCGGCGCGAAGGCAGCGGCCAACGCCTGACCGTTCCGGAATACCGACGCCCCCAAAGCGCGAACCGCGCGTTACTGCGCTGAACCAAAAGGATTTCCCATGTTGAAGAACCCGATCCGCTACAGCCCCGACGTCGAGACCATCGGTCCCGACGAGCAGGAGAC